>JBBQQS010000293.1:0-6739 GCA_038215525.1 Bryobacterales bacterium | reverse complement strand
CCATCTGCCTGCTGCGCGCCAATCGGCTCGACGATGCCGCCGCCTATCTCCGCCCCTTAATCGCCTTCGTCGACCAGCACCTCGCCCAGCCACGCTTCCCCTGCCACGGCACCATCGCCATCCTGCGCTACTACCAAGGCCTGCTGCACCGCAACCGCGGCCGCTTGAACGAGGCCGCCTGGGACTTTGACACCGCCCTCAAGCACATCGGCTTCCGCCTCGCCGAAAAGCAAGCCAAGCACGCTACCGACCCCGATCGCCTCCGCCGCGAAGCTATCTACAGCCAAGTGAACACCGCCCGCGTGCTCGGCTTCGGCCACGGCGGCGTCGCCCTTTCGCGAGGCCGCTACGTGGAGGCCCGCGCCTGGACTATCGCCGCCCAGCAGTTGCTGGCCCAATACGGCCAGGAGATGTGGCGTCAGGGCCTTGAAGTCTACGGCTGCTGCGCCGGCGTGCTGATTGAACAACTCGCGCCCCGCAACCTGCCGGTGCTCAAAGGCCATCGCCGGCGGCTCGAGGAATTGGGCCAATCGCTCGCGGGGCGCAATCGCCGCAACGCGACCATCGCCGAAGCGTTCGCCATCCTGGCTGAGGTCCGCGTGCGGCAAATCCGGCAATTGCAAAACGGCGAGTCGATCTTCGAGCTCAACCTGGACGGCTTGCGCACCCGCCTGGACCTCGGCCTCAAAGCCATCTATCGTGACAGCGGTCCACTCTCCGCCACCGCCGCCCTCCGCCTCATCGGTTGCCTGCTGCGCGCACGAGACTTCGCCCGCTGCGAGAAAGAGCTACTGCGCTACTCGAAGACGATGGGTCCGCAGGAGGACGCCCTAGCCGAGTTCCAGACGCTCCAGGCCGAGCTCTGGCTGGAAACCGGACGTGAGGCCGCCGCCCGCGCCTTGCTCACCGAACTCGTCGAGCAGCGCCCCACCAACCGCGCCTTCCGCGCCCGCGCCTGGGCCTTGCTCGCCTGGTGCGAACAGCGCGCCGGGCACACTCTGTGGGCCGACCGTGCGCTCGCCGCCGCCCGCGAATCGCTCGACCCCGTGCAGGACGGCTTCACCAAAGTCTTCGTCGACGCCATCGCCCAGCGCCTCGGCACCCAAACCTTCCGCGGACCCATGCCCTATCAGAATCCCGAAGACGATCCACGCTGGCACGACCTGGCACACAACCTAGCCATCGCCCGGCTCAACGTCGTCGAAGCCGTCCACCGCCGCCACCCCGGCTACACGGTAGAAAAGCTCGCCGCCCTAATGGGCCGCGGCCCGTCCTGGCTGTATGCTTTTTTGGCGGAGCACCGGGAGGTGGAATGGGTCAGTCGTATCCTGAAGTCCTAAATTGAGCGCCTTGCCAGTGGGAGCCCCAGGAGCCCAAGACCTCGAAACGTTTGTTTTGAACGTGCGGGCGATTGCCATTTGCAAAGCCACGTCTGAATGCTACTCCAGAAGTGTGTGCAGTGTTCCTACGAATTTAGACTCACAGCGTTCTGACCATCCGAAGTACAACTAACTCGCATTAGGCGAGGATGTCTCGCACCACGCGGCTAGGCTCGACTCCGGTCAAGCGGAAATCAAGACCTTGGAAGCGGTACGTGAAGCGCGAATGATCGATGCCAAGCAACTGCATGACGGTCGCGTGTAAATCGCGCACGTGGACCGGATTTTCGGCTACGTTATAACTGAACTCATCGGTGGCGCCGTAGCTGATGCCCGGCTTCACCCCGCCGCCGGCCATCCACAGGGTGAAGGCGCGAGGGTGATGGTCGCGGCCGGCTTCGATGCTTTGCCAGTCGCCTTGGCCGACCACGCTGCGGCCGAATTCGCCGCCCCAAAGAACCAGCGTGTCGTCCAGCATGCCGCGGCGCTTCAGGTCCTGGATTAGGGCGGCCGACGGTTGGTCGGTATCGCGGCAACGGGCAGTGCACCAGGAGGGCAGTCGGCTATGGTGGTCCCAATCGGGGTGAAAGAGTTGGATGAAGCGGACGCCGCGTTCGGCGAGCCGTCGAGCCAGGATGCAGTTGGCGGCGTAACTCCCCGGGCGGCGGGAGTCGGGGCCGTAGAGTTCGAATACCTCTTCGGGCTCGTCGCGCAGGTCAGTGAGTTCCGGCACGCTCGATTGCATGCGGTAGGCCATCTCATATTGGCGGATACGCGTGGTGATTTCGGGGTCGCCGGTCTGCTCCAGGCGATGTTGATTCAATTCGGCCAAGCCATCCAGCATGTGGCGACGGACGGGGCGGGGAAGCCCGTCGGGGTCGCGCAGGTAAAGCACGGGGTCTTTGGCGGAACGCAGTTTGACGCCTTGGTAGCGCGAGGCCAGAAAGCCGCTGCCCCAGTAATGGTCGTAGAGGGGCTGGTCACTGGGGCGCATCATCTTGGAGAGTAAGACCAAATAGTCCGGCAGATTCCGGCTTTCACTGCCTAAGCCGTAACTAAACCAGGCGCCCATGCTGGGGCGGCCCGGTAGTTGATGGCCGGTAAGGAACTGGGTCATGGCGGGCGCGTGGTTAATCTGGTCCGTGTGCATGGACTTCACCAGGCAAATCTCATCCACCACCTTCGCCAGATGGGGCAGCCATTCACCCAGCATCGTGCCGTTTTTGCCGTGCGGCGCGAATTTGGTAATGCCCGGCATCACCAGTTGTTTCTGGTTCGACGTCATCGTCGTAACGCGCTGACCTTGACGGATGGAATCCGGTAACTCCATACCGGCCATTTTGACTAAGCCGGGCTTGTAATCGAATAACTCCAATTGCGATGGCCCGCCGGACTGCGTGAGAAAGATAACTCGTTTGGCCTTAGGCGCAAAGTGGGGCATGCCAACCAGGCCGATGCGCGGCGCTTCGTCGGCCAGAAGCGTGGAAGCCGCCAAGGCCCCCAGAAAGTCTCGTCTGAATAGCATTTTAGGCCTCCCGGTGCAGTTTATAGGGATAAACGTGCCCGCTGTTCCATTGGCAGACGTATAAGTCGCCATTGCTGTCGACGCAGACATCGTGGCAATTCTTGAAAACCGGAGTATCTTGTAACATAATTTGCAAGCGTCCCCCTTTGTAAGTGGGCGCCTGTCCGCCGGGGTTGGATACCACCTGGTCCTTATCATCCAGAATCGTGACAAAACCACGGTTCTGCCACATGCGGTAATCGTCGGCGAACATACCGAAACAGATGCCGGAGTAAAGATAGCGCCCAGCGATCACCGGCCGGCTGAGGTAGGCTCCCGGCAGGTACACTGTCTTGACATATTGCCCATTCAGGGTGAACCAGACGAACTCATTGCGAATGCGCGCCGTGCAGACCACCAGGGGGGTGCCACTGCGAGCGTCAATGGCGACGCCATGAGCCTGGAGGAACTTACCCTGATTAATCGGCTGCGAACTTTTGCCGCCGAACTTACTCAGGTACTTCCCCTGGGAGTTATAGCGCAGAATATATTGCGAGCCGTAGCCATCGGCCACGTAGATATCGCCGTTCGGACCGACGGCCGTTTCGGTAGGGCTATAAACATCGGCGGCTTGATAGGCGCCACACTGGGCGGCATGGGGTAACTCGAGAACGATCTCGCCGTCGAGGTTCGTCTTTATTACCCGGCCAGTACCGGTGTCAGTGAGGTAGAGATGCTGCCCGTGTAGGGACAAGCCGTGGGCGCCACCCAAGCCCAGGGTCCAGGAGCCGACTAACTTGCCCGTCGTGCTGTAGATGAGCACGTTATTCTGTTTGTGGTTGGTCAGGAGGAAAAGCCGGCCATCCGGGGCTTGGACCATTTCGTGGCAATCGTTGACGGGGTATTTCGCGGAGTCGGCTTGGCTCCAGGTAGTATCCACGCGGTAACGAAAATTGCCATGCCCAATCAGAGTCGGCGCGGCCATCGTCGCCCCGGCACCGGTCAGCCCTAGAAAGAAAGTGCGCCTATTCATGAGTAATCGCCTCGTCGAGGTTCAAGATCAAACTCGCCACCACCATGCGGGCGGCCAATTCCGGCTTGCCCCCGGAGAGCTTGATGGCATCGGACGGTTGAGCGGCGTAATGAGCGAGCGCTCGCCGGTACTCGCGGTCCAACACGGCTCGCTCCTGGGCGTCGGGCTGACGCGCTAGCACTCGCGAGAAGACTTCGGCCGGTGGATATTGGGCCAGCACCCGGGAGGCTTCCAGATAGGTCTTGTCGTTCAGCAAGGTGAGGGCTTGCAGCGGGGTGTTAGTGCGCGAGGTGCGCACTTCGCAAGATCGGCGTTGGGCTGAGTCGAAAAGGAAGGTGGGGGCGATGGTGCGCCGCCAGAAGGCGTAGAGGGAGCGCCGGTATTGGGCGGGGCCCTCGCTGGGCTCGTACTTGAAGCGCCCCATGAAGAGTTCTTCCCACACGCCTTCCGGCTGGTAGGGACGCACGGGCGGTCCGCCGATGGCGGGATTCAGCAGGCCCGCATGGCGCAAAGCCGCATCCCGCAACATCCAACTGGGCAGCCGGAAACGCGGCCCGCGCGCCAGCATTCGATTCTCGGGGTCCTTGGCCAGTTGATCGGCGGTGGCGCGCGAATCGCGTTGGTAGGCCTGGCTGTTCACCATCAGGCGTAACATGCGTTTCACGTCCCAGCCGCTTTCCATGAACTCAACGGCGAGCCAATCGAGCAACTCGGGATGGGTGGGCTGCTCCCCTTGCAGACCAAAGTCCTCCGGCGTGCGGACCAAGCCGTAGCCGAAGAGCATCTGCCACAGCTGATTGACGATCACCCGGGCGGTGAGGGGGTTGTCGTCCGAAACCAGCCAGCGCGCCAGACCCAAGCGATCCGGGCGATCGCCAGCCGGCATGGGCGCGCCAATCGCCGGCAGGATGGCGGGCTTCACCAAATCACCCGGCTTGTCCCAAACGCCTCGCAACAGAACATGGGTCTTGCGAGGGGCGGCGCGTTCAGCCAGCACCATCACGTCAACGGTTTCGGCGTTCTTGTACTCGTCGTACTGCCGGAGGGCGCGGTCGAGCGCCTGCCGGGCCGCCTGATAGGGTGCATGGTCGGTGAGAAATTGGGCAAAGAGCCGCTCGCGAAGTTTAGGGGTTAGGCCGGTCTGCGCAAGTTCCGCCAGCGGCGCTAATTCGAGCGTCTGCACCGCCGGCCCGCGCTGGTCGGTCGCCGAGAGGCGGAATTTGGCGATATTCGCGTCCCCCGCCGTCGAGCGGTGCCGCATCTCGAAGAGCAGTTCTTCGTCGGCCGCAAGCACCAGCGGCTCTTCGAGCTCAAAGATGGCTACGTGCGGCTTAGCCCGGTCAGCACCCTTCGTGGTCCAGCCGTTACGCGGATCGTCGTCGAGCGTGTCGCGTATGTCGCCATAGTTGTTATTGGCTTGCTTGTCGGCCGAGTAGTCGGCGACCGCGTTCTTGATCGCCACATCGCGAATCTGCGTGCTGCCCGCTTGCCGCACTTGCAGCTTGATGTCGGTCAACAGGAACTCGCCCGTCGCTCCCCGCGTGAGCGGTGGCAGCACTTCGAGCTTCAGGCCGGTAAGGCGAGGCAGCTTCAGTGGCGTGGCGAGGCGATAGTCGTCCTGCCTGGGGTGGGGGCCAGAGGCCTGAACCGTGCCATCGGCGGCCTGGGTCAGCACCGTGCCTTCAGCCGACTGCAACGAAGTCATCTTAAGCGCGCGCCACGCTTGGGGAAGACCCTTTTGACTGGCGAGCCATTGGGCGAAAGGCCGTTCGGCACGTGTCCGTTCGGCGGCTTCCGCCGGTTTCCGCTGGTCCACCAACTGCTGCGCTTCGGCCACGGCACGGGCCGCGTAGGGTGATTGGTAGCTTGTGTAAGGCTTCGCCTTCTTGCCCGCTTGCCCATCTTCGTCGATGCTATTGAAGAAACCGGTGAAGGCGTAGTAGTCATGGTGGGTGATGGGGTCGAATTTGTGGGAATGGCATTGCGTGCAACCCAGGGTGAGGCCCAGCCAGACGGTGCCGGTGGTGTTGGCGCGATCAAGCACGTAGTCCACGCGAGACTCCTCCGGGTCGCGGCCGCCTTCGCCATTGGTCATGTGGTTGCGGTGGAAGGCGGTGGCCAAGCGTTGTTCCGGCGTCGGGTTCGGTAGCAGGTCTCCCGCGAATTGCTCGATCGTGAATTGACGGAAGGACAGGTTCTGGTTGAAGGCATCCACCACCCAATCCCGCCACGGCCAGTTGGTCCGCGACGCATCGGCCTGAAAGCCATCGGTGTCGGCGTAACGTGCGCCATCGAGCCACCACATCGCCATGCGTTCGCCGAAATGTTTACTGGCCAGTAGTTCGTCCACCAGTTTGTTGTAGCTGGGCTCGGCGAGCATGTTGGGAGTCGGCGGCAGACCGGTCAGGTCAAACGAAAGGCGGCGTGCGAGGGTATGCCGGGGCGCCGGGCCATTTTTAGCGGCCAGTTTGGCGGCCAACTGGGCGTCAATGAACTGGTCGAGGTTGCCGTTTGGCTGGCGCGTTGGCTTCTCAAAGGACCAGTGCCTTCCCCAAGGCGCGCCTTCGGCGATCCAGGCGCGCAGGGTCGCCACCTCCTTGGCCGTTAAGCGCGCTTTGTGCGACCGGGGCGGGGGCATCAAGCGGCGGTCGTTGGTTTCGGTCACTCGTTTCAGCAACAGGCTCTCGTCGGGCTTGCCCGGCACAATCACCTTGGCCGTGGCACCTTCTCGCGTATCCAGCCGTAGACCCGCCATGCGGCCCGAGGGGTCGCCACCGTGACAACTGAGACACTTGTCGGAGAGTACCGGCAGAACTTCGCGGC
>JBBQQS010000292.1:0-6754 GCA_038215525.1 Bryobacterales bacterium | reverse complement strand
CGGTGAGCGCCAGCTTGTTCCAGCCCTCCTGCAGGAACTGCAGCGGCAGGACGCCCATGCCCACCAGGTTCGAGCGATGGATGCGTTCGAAGCTCTCCGCCACCACGGCGCGCACGCCCAGCAGCTTGGTGCCCTTGGCCGCCCAGTCGCGGGAGGAGCCGGTGCCGTATTCCTTGCCTGCGAACACCACCAGACCGCGGCCCTCGGACTGGTAGCGCATGGCCGCGTCATAGATCGACATGACGTCGCCCGAAGGGAAGTGCTTGGTGATCCCGCCTTCGATTTCCGGGGTGATGCGGTTGCGGATCCGGATGTTGGCGAAGGTGCCGCGCATCATGATCTCGTGGTTGCCGCGGCGCGCGCCATAGGAATTGAAGTCTATGGTCGGCACCTGGTGGTCACGCAGGTACACGCCGGCCGGCGAGGTCGCCTTGATCGAACCGGCCGGGGAAATGTGGTCGGTGGTGATCGAATCGCCGAACACCGCCAGGACGCGGGCCTCGACGATGTCGGTGACCGGCGTCGGGTCCATCGACATGTTCTGGAAGTAGGGCGGGTTCTGGACGTAGGTCGAGCCCATGTTCCAGTCGTAGGTCTGGCCGCCCTTCACCTTGATGGCCTGCCAGTTCTTGTCGCCCTTGAAGACGTCTGCGTAGCGGGTGGCGAACATTTTCTGCGTCACGTGCTTGCGCTGCAGCGCGACCACCTCGGCCGTCGTCGGCCAGATGTCCTTCAGATAGACCGGCTTTCCGTCCTTTCCCTCGCCCAGGGGCTCGTTGATCATGTCGATCTGCATCGAGCCGGCAAGGGCATAGGCGACCACCAGCGGCGGCGAAGCCAGGTAGTTGGCCCGAACGTCCGGGTTCACGCGGCCTTCGAAGTTACGGTTGCCCGACAGCACAGCCACGGCGACCACGTCGTTCTTCTGGATCGCATCAGAGATCTGTTCCGGCAGCGGGCCGGAGTTGCCGATGCAGGTGGTGCAGCCGTAACCGACCAGGTGGAACTTGAGGGCTTCGAGATAGGGCATCAGGCCGGCTTCGATCAGGTAATCGGTTACCACCTTGGAGCCGGGCGCAAGCGAAGTTTTCACCCAGGGCGCGACGGTGAGTCCGCGCTCGACTGCCTTCTTGGCCAGGAGTCCGGCGGCCATCAGCACGGAGGGGTTCGAGGTGTTGGTGCAACTGGTAATGGCGGCGATGGCGACGGCGCCTTCGCGTAACTCGAACGTGCTGCCATTCATGGTAACCGGGATGCTCTTGGGCTCGGCCGTTAGGGTGGCCATGAAGTTGGCCTTCAGGCCGGGCAACTCCACGCGATCCTGCGGACGCTTGGGGCCGGCCATGGAGGGCTTTACCGTGGCGAGGTCGAGGCCCAGGGTTTCGGTATAGACTGCGTCCGGCGTCTCGTCGGTGAGGAAGAGGCCCTGGGCGCGGCAGTAAGCTTCGGTAAGGGCGACGGTCTCTTCCGACCGATTCGTCAGGCGCATGTACTCAAGCGACTTCTCATCGATCGGGAAGAAGCCGATGGTGGCGCCGTATTCGGGGGCCATGTTGGCGATGGTGGCGCGGTCGGCGAGCGACAGGGCTTTGACGCCGGGGCCGTAGAACTCGACGAACTTGTTGACGACGCCCTTTTTGCGCAGGATCTGGGTGACGGTGAGCACCAGGTCGGTGGCGGTGGCGCCGGGGGCGAGCGTACCGGTGAGCTTGAAGCCGACGACGTCGGGCAGCAGCATGGTAACCGCTTGGCCGAGCATGCAGGCCTCGGCCTCAATGCCACCCACGCCCCAGCCGACGATGCCCAAGCCGTTGATCATCGTCGTATGCGAGTCCGTGCCGACGAGCGTGTCCGGATAGGCCTCGTTCGTGTCTTTATTGGTGAAAACCACCGGGGCTAGATACTCGAGGTTCACCTGGTGGACGATGCCGGTTCCGGGCGGCACGGCGCGGAAGTTGCGGAGGTTACTCTGGGCCCAGCGGAGCAGGGCATAGCGCTCATGGTTGCGCTGAAACTCGAGCAGCATGTTGAGGTCGAAGGAGTCCTTCTGGCCGAAGTTGTCCACTTGGACCGAATGGTCAATGACGAGGTCAACGGGGATGAGCGGGTTGGCCAGCGTCGGGTCGAGGCCCATCTCGGCGAGAGCGTCGCGCATCGTAGCCATGTCCACGACGCATGGAACCCCGGTGAAGTCCTGCATCAGCACGCGGGCCGGCATAAAAGCGATTTCCTGCTTCGTACCCGCCGTGTCCCATTGGGCGACATATTCGATATCGCTCTTCTTGACGTTCAGGTTGTCTTCCTGACGCAGCAGGTTTTCGAGCAGCACCTTGATCGAAAAGGGCAATCGGTCAAGGTGGTAACCGGCTTTGGTGAGCGCGTCCAAACGGTAGATGGTGTAGGACTTATCACCGACGGTCAACGTGGAACGGGAAGAGAAACTATTCTGGGAACTCATATACAGGCTCTTCTTTAGTGTAACCGGAAAGGCCTTTCCTGGCAGAGCCTCCCCGCATTTGGGGGCAGGTTTTTGATGGGGGAGGCGCATAGCGAGTACTAGATCCGTCACTGGGACTCTAGGGCGCCCGATACCGGTACGAAGCCGCTCTTTGTCCTATCCTCCCCAGGGAAGCGAGCCGGTAGGCTAGAGCCAGGTGATAGTTCACACGCCAGAAATCGTGCTTTCGAATGTTCGTTTCTCCTCGCCGGCCGGAGCCGTTTTCTCGAAGGTGAAGGAAAGCCGGATCCAGGTGTTATTCGTCTGCTTGGGTAATGCCAGCCGTAGCCAGATGGCGGAGGCCTTTGCCAAAGCCTATGGTTCGGACGTGATGCGGGCTTCAAGCGCCGGCCTGTTGCCGGCGCGGCATGTGCTGAGTATGACGCGCATGATGATGGATGAGAAAGCCATTTCGCTCGAAGGGGCCGTACCTAAGAGCATTGCCAAGTTTGAGTTAGACAAGTTTGACCTGATCGTAAACATGAGCGGGCACGCGCTGCCAAAAACCAAAGCACCGGTCGTCAAAGTGCTGGTGCGCGACCCCAACGGCAAGGACGAAACCGTCCACCGCCATGTGCGCGACCGGGTGGAAGCAATCGTTGAGGACCTGATCCACATGCTGCGCCTGGCGCGGCTGGAGCAATACGGACTCAGCAAGGAATCGTCGTTAAGGACGATGGTCGCCGAGGCGTGTTAAGCGCTTGGCGGTGATCGTAACAGACCGTGGGACGGTGGAGGTGGCTAACCCGAGAGAGCCTTATCCGCCAACGCCGTCCACAGGTTTTTCGTCCCAAGCGAGCGTCGAGAGCTTGCGGTAGCTTTCCGTCAAGTCTTCCGGGATCACCCGGGTCTCGCCCACCGCGGTCATAAAGTTGGCGTCGCCCGGCCAGCGAGGCACCACGTGGAAATGCAGATGCTGCGCCACGCCCGCCCCGGCACATTCGCCCAGGTTAAAGCCCATGTTCATGCCCGGGCAGCGGTAGGCCTGCTGCAGTACGCCTTCGGCGCGCTGGGCCAGCAGGATCAACTCGGTAAGGGTTTCCGGCAGCGTGAGCGCCAGCGTAGCGGCGTGCGCATAAGGCACCACCATCAGATGGCCGCTCGTATAGGGATAGCGATTAAGCACCACGAAGTTATGCCGGGCGCGATGGACGATGAGCTGACGGGTGTCGTCGTGCCTTGCGGCCATGGCGCAGAAGATACAGCCTTCGGGCTTTTCGCCCGCGGTGACGTAGCGATAGCGCCACGGACTCCACAGATGGTCCACGGCGTGGCCTACAGGGTGATTTCTTCGCCGTTCACCAGGTCCTTCAATTCCTTGCTGGGCTTGAAGTAGGGGATGCGCTTGGCGGGCACTTCCACCCGGGTGCCGGTTTTCGGATTGCGTCCGATCCGGGGTTGGCGCTGGCGGGTGCGGAAACTGCCAAAGCCACGAATTTCGATTTTGTCGCCGGTCCGAAGACTTCTGACGACGGAATCGAAGATGGATTCGACAATGACCTCTGAGTCTTTACGGGTCATTTCGACGACCCGGGAAACTTCCTCAATGAGATCGGCTTTCGTCATAAGTTCCTAATTTACACCATATTAGGGGGTGCTGGGGAGAGGCCCCTTTACGATTCCGGGTCCAGAGGGGGTTCGGGCTTGCCGATGGCGCTTTCTACCACGGAGGAGGCCTGCTGCGCGCGGGCCTGATAGGCGTTGATGCGGTCGAGGTCTTCGAGCGTCGTCATCTCCTTCAAGCTAAGTCCAATTTTCTTATCGTTTTCGTTCATTTTGATGATTTTGAAATCAAACTCGCCGCCCACGGGCAAGGCCGGTTCGTTGCCGCCACGGCGGTCGCCGCGACGGTCTCCGGCCCCGGTTCCGGCCGCTTGCGGCAGCTCTGAATTATGACAAAGCCCTTCGACACCAGGCGCGATTTCGACGAAGGCGCCGAACGCCGCGGCCCGCACCACTTTGCCGTGCACCACGTCGTTGACGAAATGGGTTTCGAAGAAAGTCTCCCAGGCATCGGGCTGCAACTGCTTCACACCCAACGATAAGCGCCGGTTGCCGGTGTCGATGTTGAGGATAACGGCTTGGACGGTTTGGCCTTTTTTGATTACTTCGGACGGATGCTTCAGACGCTCGGTCCAGGAGAAATCCGAGATGTGAATCAGGCCATCGACGCCCTCTTCCACTTCGACGAAGGCGCCAAAGTCAGAGAGCTTGCGGATCCGGCCTTCGACGACCGAGCCGATGCTGTAACGGTCCTCAATGGTGGTCCACGGGTCGGCTTCGAGCTGCTTGATGCCCAGCGAGATGCGCCGGTCGCCGCCTTTGATCTCGAGCACCACTGCCTCCACCTGGTCGCCGGGCTTGACTACCTTGGAGGGGTGCTTCATGCGCCGGCTCCAGGTCATTTCCGAAATATGAATCAGGCCCTCGACGCCGCTTTCGAGTTCGACGAAGGCGCCGTAGTCGGTGACGCTGACGACGCGGCCGATGACGCGCGTGCCCGGGGCAAAGCGTTCGGCCACCGTCTCCCAGGGGTCCGGCACCAGTTGCTTGATGCCGAGGCTGACGCGGCCCTTCTCTTTGTCGAGCTTCAGCACGCGGCAGGTGATGGTGTCGCCGGGCTGCACCACCTCCTGCGGATGGTTGACGCGTCCGTGGGACATGTCGCTGACATGGAGCAGGCCATCGATGCCACCGAGGTCGACGAAGGCGCCGTAGTCAGTGAGGTTCTTGACGGTGCCCGTGACGATCGAACCCTCTTCCACATCGCCGAGTACGGCGTCCTTACGCTGATTGAAGTCCTCCTCGAGTACTGCTTTGCGCGACACCACCAGGTTGCCGCGGCGGCGATTCAACTTCAGGATTTTTACCTGGATGTCCTGGCCGGTGTAGGCGTCCAGATTGTGAATGGGGCGGATGTCCAGCTGCGAGGAAGGCATGAAGGCTTTGACGCCCACCTCCACCTCAAGCCCGCCTTTCACCCGGCCCAGGACACGTCCGGTGACCACCTGGTTGTCGCGATGGGCCGCCTCAAGCGTGTCCCAGACGCGATGGCGGTTGGCGCGTTCAAACGAAAGCAGCACATAGCCGTCGGAGGCGGCATTGTTGCGGTCCACGGTGACTTGTACGGTGTCGCCGGGCGCGAAGGGCACCGTGCCATCGGCCTGCTGCACTTGCTCAATGGGGACGAAGCCTTCGAGCTTGGTGCCGATATCCACCAGCAAGCCGCGTTCAGTGACGGAGACGACCTGGCCGGTGATCCATTGGCCGGACCCGGGCGCAGAGGGGGCGTTGCGATTCTCGGCCTCGAACATCTGTTCGAAGTCTTCGTAGGCTTCGTCGGTGGCGTCGGTGGGGGGATCGTCATCGACGCTGGCGGGTGGCCCAGGTAGGGGCGGCCCAGGCAAAGGATGCTCGGGAGCGCGTCCCGGCATCGGCTGCCCGGGGGCAGCGCCCGGCTTGCTTGAGCTCAGATGCAAATCTGAGGGTTGAAACTTATTGCCGTCAGCGGGAAACGCCATTCGCCATGTTCTCCACGCGCCAGTTTACGAGCAACCGCCTTCAATTTTCGGGTTGCTCCTGGCAGCATGGCCGAGGAGAAGTTTGTACCCTTCCTGGTTTGGCCAGAGCGCAAGGGGTAAGGACCAGGAGCGGGAGAGATTCAGTTCTTGCGAACTAAGTCCTCTTTAACAATGCAGTACCGACAACCCTAGAAATTGCAGTATGCAGGAATACTACCTGAGGATCCGGGCGAAGTCAACCCCCCCTAACATGCCGGGAAGCGTCTGGAAGCAAAGCACTTCCGGGAACGATGGCGCCCCATAGTACACTCGTACCATTGCGCTACTTCTTTCGCCGCCATACTCCGGATCTGCGCCGCGTCCTGTTGGTGGAAAGCGGGTCGCGATTCGTGCTCGAAAAGTTCGTCGCCAACCGCGACACGTCCATGAAACCGGACTTGATCACTTGCTACGCTGGGTCGCCTAAAGGCTTCTCGGGAGACATCTTCCGAGTGCAGGATTATACGACGCCCGGGGCGCGGTCGGCCGTGATTCGCGAGCTCCAAAAGAATCGTTACGACGTCATTGGGATCCTCTGCACCGACGAAAGTATCATGACCAAATGGAAGTGGCTACTAGCGGCGCGCATTCCCGCCAAGCTCTTTCTTATCAACGAGAACGCCGACTGGTTTTGGATCGACTACGCGCACGTCGACCTGATGTGGCACTTTTTCAGCTTCCGGGTCGGAATGTCAGG
>JBBQQS010000291.1:0-6766 GCA_038215525.1 Bryobacterales bacterium | reverse complement strand
GGCAGCCGCCCGCCCTACCTACTGCACGCGCCGGATCACCACTCGCGCCACTGGGTTGCGCCAGTCTCGCGCGGCTGGACGAAATGGGCCGGTTCCGTGCATTCCGCTCGAGATGTGCACAAAACCTTCGCCATTACCCGCACGGGCGCCACCGCCGTCGCCGCCCGCATTCGTCGCGGTCACGCACTCCGGGAAGCCGGGACCCGGAATCGACGCGCAAGTTTCGTCATTGCGTTCGGTTCCCGAATCGTAGGCCGGCGCCATCACCACCACTTGCTCGCCCATCAAACGCGGAAGTTCCACGCTGTTCACCGCGAAGAAGGCGTCATTGGTGGGAATCAGCATCGCCGCCGCACTTACTCGGTCGAAGCCGCCCCGAGAGTTGATCATCACCCGCACCGTTTGGCCCGGCGCCACCAAGTTCGACGCCGGCGGCGGCGCCGGCGAATTCATCACCTGAAAGACTTCTGGATTGCCCGTGAGCAACTGGCTGAGCGGCATCACATCGCCTTCCTCCGCCAAACGGGCCAGTTCCGGGCTGGCCGGCATTCCCAACTGAAACAACGCAATATCGGATGAGTGCGTCACCACCAAAACCGGTGTAAATCGCTGGTTCATCGTGATATTCGTCACGCTGACTTCATACCGCCGCTGGGCCTGCTGTGCCTCACTTGGTGAAACCAGGCATGCCAACAGCACAGACATTGCCGTATATCCCAACATATTTCGTTTTGTCATCGAATCTCGCTTCTTGAAAGAGAATCCAGCAGCAACTCTTACGGGCCCCTGGTAGGAGAACATACCCTGATCCGCGAGTTTCCATCCCTTGGCGCAGATTATCTGCTCGAAAAACTGGACCCGCAAAACGGCACCACCCTGTGGCAGCGCCCCCATTACTCAGCGGATGAGCAAGGTGTCGGGGAACTGGGTGAACCAGCCAAACCAAAACGCGCGATGCGCGGGAAAAGGCTGGCCATCCACCTAAACGCGATGGGCGCCGCCCGGAAGGGATTCAATGAGGAGGGCGTGGCCCGCGTGAGTTACGGAGAACTGCGGATTTTTGCGGAGGTGCTGGACCGCAATGGCCAGGGGCGGCGCGCCCGGGATGCGGATGGCCAGGATCTCGTCCTTTTTGCGGAGCCGCCGGTCGGTGCGCGAGACCTCGAACATCAGGTCGTCGGTGGCGAAGTAGCCGCGGTAGGCGGCGCCTTCGCCGTAGTCCCGCTGGTGGCCGGTTTCGAGAGAGAGCACGCTGGTAGTGGGATGTTGGTCGCGCCATTCGCCCCAGGTGGTGGTAACCACATTGGCGAAGTCGAGCTGAATCCCCGAGTTGGCCAGCGGACCGATGACGGGTTGGCCTTGGAGCGTGGACCAAAGGGATTTGGTCTTTTCGTCGAACATGAGCTTGCTGGATTCGAACGTTGCACCGATGACGAAGGCCGATGGCGCGAGCGCTTCGCGTGGGCCCCGCGGCGCCGCCTCCAAAATGGCGGACCGCCCAACCGATCGCCAGCCGCGCAAAGCCGAGGGATCGTATCAGTAGCTGCCGTAAGCGACTCCGGTCGATGGCTTCCGCCTGTTTGTACTCGATGCGAGAGGCGGCGCCGGTGTCGCCCGCCTGGTAGGCGTTGCAAGCGGACCCGCTGGAGTAAGGGCAGCTGAAGCTTCCACTACTGTTGGAACTGGAGGACGAACCGGGGATGCTGGCCAGCAGGGTGGCCATTTGACGCTGCCAGGCGGCATAGGCATCGGCCCAGCGATTCTGGCCTTCGTACCACGCCCGTTCGAGAGGATCGAGGGCATAGCAGCGTTCGAACCACGGCTGAGACTGGGCGCGATTGGTATCACTCACGATAACGCCCATGTTGCAGTAGAGGCGTGCCGCTCGGGGGGTTCAGGGCGATGGCGGCTTTCAGATCGGCCATCGCGGCGCTGGAGTTGTTGAGGCGGTAGAAGACCATGGCCCTGTCGGCGAGAGCGGCGCCGGACTTCGGCTCGAGCCGGAGCGTCGTATTGAGGTCGGCCATGGCAGCCGCGTAGTCCTTGGCGGCAACCCAGGCGATGGCACGGTTGTAATAAGGCGTGGCCCAGTTCGGTTGCAGCCGGGCGGCAGTCGTGTAGTGTCGCATGGCGCCATCGCGGTCGCCAAAGCTCCAGGTGGCCATTCCCAGGTACTTTGCGGCGCCGGCATGTTTGGCGTCCAGCTTCAGCACCGCTTGCATGTCGTCGTCGGCGCGGGCATATTGGCGGAGATGGTAGTAGGCGAGGCCACGGAAGAAGTAGCACTCGACGCGGGTGGCGTCGGCGCGCAAGGCTGCTTCGAAATGGGCTATGGCGGCCCGATTCTGGCCGCTGCTTATCGCGCGGAGTCCGGCTTCATGGCCCGAGCCAGCGGGCGCCCGCCAGGAGGTGGAGCGAGGAAGTGCCTGATAACGGGCGATATGCTGATTGGTTACCTCAATGGAATTGTTCGTTTGGTGGCGGTAGAGGTTCGCCTCATACCGGCCATAGGGAAACTCCTGGGCGGCTTCGCGTTCGAGACCCATCGCCTGAAAGACACTGCCCCGCAGGGGGAAGGCGAGCGGGTTGATTTGCTCGAACTTCGGCATGACGATGACGAGTTGGTCGGCCTCGCGCAGGGCCGCGGCGAGGTCACCGGCTTCGCGATAGATCTCGACCTTTTCGGCGATGTAAGCGTTGTAGAAGGGGCGCAGTTGCAGGGCACGGTCGAGGTCGGCGATGGCGTTTGGGTATTGTCGCAGGTACCGGTAGGATTGGGCGCGAAAGAAGTAGGCGCGCTCGTACCTGGGATTCTGGGCAATGGCGGCAGTGAAGGCTTGGACGGCGCCAGAGAAGTTCCGTTGTTCGCCGAGTTGGAGCCCCCGCTGAAAAAGAGACTCTGGACTCTGTCCGTGAGCGACAGTTCCGAGCAGGAACAGGAAAATGCCGAAGAGAGCAGGCAGCACTCCACACCTCCAAATCCAACCGTTAGTCTACGAGAGTAGCCGAGGCGAATGCAATCCCACCGGCGGTGGAACGACGAAGTAGTTTATTGCAGGTTTCCGAAAGACGACTCTGCGCGGTCACAAACGTCCAGCGATTCAGATCCTGGACGTTTCGCCTGCGGAATCCGTACAGGCCGCCACCAATCGGGGCGCTGCCGGTGTGCAAACTGCGGCAACGCCAGTATGTCGAAACGCATGGTATTCTTCAAGTGTTGAACCCCGATTTGCAGGGGACCAAGTCTTGATGATCCCAGCGTAGTACCTGTTCGACGCGGCGGGGGAGCGGAAACGCTCCCCCTTTCGCTTTTTCGGCACCGCCACCGGCTCCCGGTGTCATTATAGGGGCATGCCAGTATATGAGATTCCCTCTTCGAGTCCACGTCGCTTCTCGATCGGCGCCGTGGTTATCGCGCTGTTCTTCCTCCTCTTCTTCGCCCGCAGCATCGCCAGTCTGGTGATCGACTATGCCTGGTGGCATGAGATCGGGCAACTCGAGCTTTGGTACGGCACTTGGTTCTACGTCGCCTCGCCCATTGTCGGCGCCGTGGTACTGCTGTTTGCCTTCTTCTTTGCCGTCCATGCCCGCGGTCTGAAGAGCGGTGGCGGTGGCTTGGGGCGGTATCCGAACTACGCGCGAATCAGCACGCTGGTGCTCTTGGTTCTGGCTGTCGTGATTGCCTTCGCGACGATTGACTCCTGGGTGGTGGCCCGCTACTTTGGCTCGCGCGACCTGGGCGACACTTATCGCGATCCGGTCTTTCAGCAACCGCTCGCCTTTCACTTCTTCGCCATGCCGTTCTACCGGCTGTTGCTCACCTTCGTTTCTGCCGCCGCCATCGCAGGCGGGTTGATCTATTGGCTGGCCAGCGAAGCGATGCACCTGATCGAAACCGCCCGCCGCATGTCGCCCGATGGCTTTGATTTGCGCGAGTTGCAGCTCGGCCGCGCACTCAACCGTGGCTTTGTTCGTGCGATGGGCGGCCTGATCTTCGTTAGCCTCGCCGTCGGCTTCTACCTCGATCGCTTCGACTTACTCCGCAACGACCATGGCTTACTCGTCGGCATCGACTATGTGGACGAGAAATTCACCTTGCCGATGTTATCGATTCTGGCGATGGCTGGCGTCGCGGCCGCCCTGCTCTTCGTTCTGAAGCGGCGTATCGCGGCAATAGGTTTGTTGGGCGTTTTGTATCTCGGGTCGATGATTGTGCCGCGCTTGATCTACACCTTTTACGTAAAGCCGAGCGAAATTACGATCCAGAAACCTTACATTGAGCGGCACTTGGCTGGTACGCGCTCGGCTTATGGACTTACCGGAAAGCTGAAGGAGGTGGACTTCGGCGCCAAGGCCGCCACGGTCGAAGCCTCCAGGGCTGCGATGCAGAATCGCGCCCTGCTCGATAACGTGCGCCTGTGGGATTGGAAGCCGTTTCACGATGCCGTAACCCAGATTCAGGCCTTGCGGCCTTACTATGTCTTTGCCGACTCCGATGTAGACCGCTATTGGGTGCCGAAGCCCGATGGCACCAAGGAACTGCAGCAGGTGTTACTCTCGCCGCGCGAGATCGATGTGCAGCAGGTGCCGGAAGCGAAGTCCCGGTGGAACAATCCGCACTTTGTCTATACGCACGGTTACGGCGTGGTGGCGGCGCGGGCCAACCAAACTACTCCTGACGGCCTGCCGGACTTATTCATTCGCAACGCCCCACCCGAAATTACGCAAGCCGGCTTCAAGATTACGCGGCCCGAGATCTATTACGGCGAAGTTACTCACGAACCGGTATTCGTGCGCACCGGGCAGCAGGAGTTCAATTACCCGGCCGGCTCCGACAATGTCCACTTTCGTTATGACGGCAAGGGCGGCTTTCCGATCTCTTCCTTTGGCATGAAGTTCGCTGCCACGTTGCGAGAAGGCGATTGGAATATTCTTTTCACCCAGTTCATGACCCCCGAAAGCCGTATGATGATCCATCGCAACGTGCGCGAACGAGTGGATACCGTCGCCAGCTTTCTCGAGTGGGATGCTGACCCCTACTTAGTGATTACCGAAGAGGGACGGCTGGTTTGGATGCTGGATGGCTACACCTCTTCGAGCCGGCATCCGTATTCGCGGGCGCTAGGCCGCGGAGCCTACAACTACCTCCGAAACAGTGTGAAAGCCACGGTCGACGCCTATGACGGCAGTATCAAGATTTATGTGATGGAGCCGAAGGACCCGGTAATCCAGGCTTACCTGAATCTTTTCCCAAAGCTGTTTACGCCGAGCGATCAAATGCCGGCCAACCTGCGGGCCCACTTACGCTACCCCGAGGCTTACTTTCGCGCTCAGGCTGAAATCTTTCGCCAATTCCACATGCGGGACGCAGAAGCCTTTTATAACAAGGAAGACGTTTGGGATCTGGCCATGTCCTCCACCAGCCAGGAAGGGGCCGCTTCCACTTACGAGCCTACTTACGTCGTTACCACGTTACCTGGCTCAACGAAGCCGGAGTTTGCGCTTACCTTGCCGTTCACCCCGCGTAGTAAGCAAAACCTGATCGGCGTGTTACTCGCGCGTTGCGACGAAGGCCATTACGGGGAGTTGATGGTGTTGCAGCTTTCGAAGCAAGAACTGATTTACGGGCCTATGCAAATCAAAGCCCGCATCAACCAGGACCAAACCATATCGAAGGACCTGAGTTTGTGGAACCAGCAGGGCTCCAAAGTCCTCCTTGGGCAAACGCAAGTGCTCCCGCTAGAAGGGTCGTTCCTCTATGTAGAGCCGATTTACCTCCAGTCGGCGCAAGCGCCGATGCCGCAGTTGAAGAAAGTAGCTTTGGCGTTGGGGAATCAGATTGCTTACGCCGATACTTACGAACAGGCGCTCGACCAACTGCGCGCTCAGCTATCGATGACGCCGACGGCTCCGGTGGTCTCGAAGAGTAGCGAGCCCGTCCCGGTTACACCAGCGCCTCCCGGTGACCGGGTCGAAGCCATCCGGCAGCGGTTCCGCCGCTATCGCGAACTGCAATCGCAAGGCAAGTTTGCCGAAGCCGGCAAGCAGTTGGAAGAAATCGAAGGCTTGTTGAGCCGCTAGAGCGCCAAGACTTCGACGAGCTTGGCCTTGATTTTGTCGCGTTGGGTGGTGCCTTCGCCACTCATGGCCGCGTCGCTGCCGTCGTACTGGGCGCGGATCATGCCCTTTTTGTCGATAAAGACCAGCTTCGGCACCGTGCCGGGCGTCATCAGCGAGAGTTGCAGGAACTTGAAGGCCTTGTCGGTGGAGGTCCAGCCGACGGGAAAGCCCGGCTTGTACCTTTCGATAAACTGCGGCACGACGACGGCGCCGTCTTCCACAAAGTCGCAGCCGAGCATCTGCACCTTCGTACCGAACTCCTGCTGCAGACTGCGGAGCAGTTGGGTCGTCATCTGACAGTGCGAGCAACTGGAGCGAATCAGCGCCAGCACCACCGCCTTGCCGCGATACTGGGTCAGTTTCACCGGCCCGGCCGTGGTGGTCATCTCAAAATCGGCGACGCGAGGGATCTGTTGCGCCTGCGCAAAAATGCCGGTGGCGCCCAGGGCGAGAAGTGCTCTTCTTTGCATAATCCTCAGTTTACCGCTCAAGGGGCGGCTGCGCATATTGCGTGGCCCGCTGCTTCTTCTGCGTGTCGATCTGCGTTTGCCGCAGTTCCGGCGTTCCGGGGGTGGACGGATAGATCGTCAAGTCCCGCAGCGCTAACCGCGCGGGCTTACCTTTCAGTCGGATCAACTCCTGGTTG
>JBBQQS010000290.1:0-6795 GCA_038215525.1 Bryobacterales bacterium | reverse complement strand
GGAAAGCGAGCCGGACGTGATCGTCGCCTTTACCGATTGGCTTCTGAAGCAGAGCGACTGGACGGTCCGCGATCCGGAGAATAAACACCAGCGTGTGCCGATTCGGGAGCGCCATATTTGTCTACTTTTCCGGCGCCTGACCAACTTCGGGGTCGATCTTTCGCGTGAGTATACCCGCCGTTTTGAGGCGCGGGGCATTTCGCACTTACTTGTGGGCTCCAAATCTTTCCATCGGCGGGAGGAGATTGAGAGCTTGCGCGCGGCGCTGACGGCGATCGAGTGGCCTGACGACGAGTTAGCTCTTTATGCCACGCTGCGCGGCAGCCTGTTCGCCATCAGCGACGCGACCTTAATCAAATTCCGGCATCAGCATAAGAGCTTGCATCCTTTTCAGCCGCGCGAGAGTATCGCCGAGGAGTTTGCGCCGATTGTCCACGCGCTCGACTTACTCAAGGAGTTACATCGCGGCCGGAACTGGCGGCCCGTGGCCGATACGCTCAACCGGATGCTGGAAGCGACGCGCGCGTACGCGGGTTTTGCCTTTCGGCCGGCAGGGCACCAAGTGCTCGCCAATGTCGCGCGCCTGGCGGACTTAGCTCGCGGCTACGAACTCGAAGGCGGCATTTCGTTTCGGGGCTTTGTGGAGCGGCTGGAAGAACAGGCCGAACATAGCACCGAAGTAAGCGAAGCCGCAGTATTGGAAGAAGGCTCCGAAGGCGTCCGGCTGATGACGACGCACGCAGCCAAGGGGCTTGAGTTTCCCGTTGTGATCCTGGCGGACCTTACCGCCAACTTGGCTCGTAAGCAGCCTGAGCGCTTCGTCAATAATGAGAAACAACTCTGTGCCACCGAGTTACTCAATTGCATGCCGATTGAGTTACGTAGCGAACAAGTGCGGGAGCAGGCGCGCGAGAGGGCCGAGGGGGTGCGCGTGGCTTACGTGGCGGCCACGCGGGCCAAGGACTTACTCATCGTCTCCGTGGTTGGCGAGCAGGAGATGGAAGGTTGGCTCGAGCCGTTGAACAAAGCCATCTATCCGCCGCGTTCCGCTTGGCGCGTGGCGCGGCATGCCGAAGGCTGCCCGAAGTTTGGCAACTCAAGTGTGTTGGAGCGTCCGCCGGAGCAGATGGATTCGGGCGACAGCTCCGTGCGGCCGGGTTTGCATTCGCCGCGGATGGGTCCGCATGAAGTGGTGTGGTGGGATCCGGCGGTGCTCAATCGCGAATTCGACTCCGACTATGGCCTGCGCCAGCAGCAGCTATTGGGCGAAGGGGGCGCCGATAGCTTGGCGCCTTATGAGGCGTGGCGTGAGTCCCGGGCAGCGATGCTGGCCGAAGGTGCGCGGCCCAGCTTCCGCGTGATCACCGCCTCCGAAGAGCTTGACCTACCCCCCGCGTTCACCGGTCGTATCGAAACCGTGATGGTGGGTGAGCGTGCCGCGCGACCCTACGGCCCTCGCTTCGGCAACCTCGTCCACGCGGTGATGAGCCAAGTGGACTTGGTGGCCAACGTCGAAGCCATCATCCTGCTGACTGGTTTGCACGCGCGCATCCTGGGCGCCGATGAGGACGAGGCGCTGGCCGCGGCCAATGCCATTTCCGCTGCCTTGGCGCATCCGCTGTTGAGCCAGGCGCGGCAAGCCGATCGACTCCATCGCGAATGGCCGGTGAGTTGGCGGGCCGACAACCGTTGGCTCGAGGGCCGCATCGATTTGGCCTACCTGAGCGCGGGTACTTGGTCGATCATCGACTTCAAAACCACGGCCGACCTTACCTTACATCGCCGACGTTATGAGACGCAACTGGCTTGGTACGTGGCCGCGGTGGAGGCGCTGACGGGGCAGCCGGCGCGGGGCGTTCTGCTGGGTGTCTAGATAATCCACAGCCGGAATCGGTACCATTAGGTCAATGGGGTTAACTCCGCACGAATTTAGCGGCCGATTTTGGGCCGTGGTCGCGTCGACTTTCCTCGGCTTTATCGGCATGGGCGCCGTACTGCCGGCGTTGGGTCCCCACGTGCGCCATGACTTGGGCGGCTCGGACCAAACGGTGGGCTTTGTGATCGGCATCTTCTCGCTGGTCGCCCTGGTAAGCCGCTTCGCCTCCGGCCCGATTGCCGACCGGCGCGGGCGCAAGGTGGCCTTTATCACCGGCTTAAGTAGTTGCGCGCTGGCGGGTTTGGTTTACTTCCTTCCACTCGGCCTTCAGGGCGTTTATCTGGGCCGCATTTTGCAGGGCTTTGGCGAGGCTTGCCTCTATACGGGCGCGGCGGCTTGGGTGATTGAGCTGGGCGGCGTTCACCGCAGCGGCCAGGCACTGGGCTATCTGAGCAGCGGGGTTTGGGGCGGGATTTCGCTGGGTCCGGTGATTGGGCAGATGCTGGGCAGCTTCCATCGCGCGGCCGCGCTGCAAGTGGTGTCGGCGTTGCTGGGCATCGCTTGCCTGTGGTTTGTGCGCGAAGATTACGAGCCGCACGATGAGCCGCGTAAGGGCCCGTGGATTCCGCGCGGCCTCCTACTGCCGGGCTTGACGATCGGCTTCGTGAATGTCCACTATCCGGTGCTGACGGGCTTTCTGGTGCTGCATCTGGCGTCGCTCGAGAACTCCGGGCCGGTCGCCTTTACGGCCTACGCGCTGGTGATTCTCTTCTCGCGCTTTTTCCTGGGCGGCCTGCCGGATCGCATCGCGCCGTTCCGCACGTTCTATGCGGGGCTGGTGTTTATGGCGATCGGGCTGGTGGGTATCACGATGGCACCGAGCCCGATCATGGCGGTCTTCGCGACGGGCATTCTCGGCCTGGGCTTTTCCTTCCCCTGGTCCGCCGTGGCGTCGACGGTGTTGCGCCGGACGCCGGAACGCGAGCGCGGCACGGTGGTGAGCGTGCTGAGCGCTTTCTATGACCTCTTCGTAGGCGTAAGTTCCTTCGCCGCAGGCATGATGGCCAAGCGTCTCGGCTATCCGGCCGCTTTCCTGATGGCAGCCTGCGCAGTGGGCGTGGCGGCGGTGCTGGGGCGGTACGTCTTTGCGGTGCCGGTGCACGAGGAGTCGCGGGAGTTGGCTGAGGTGAGTCAGTAAGGCTTAGACCGCCGTGGTTCAGTCTTGGGGAGGGACGATCCATTGATGACAACGCACCATAGCGTTGGCGAAACTGTCTTTTTTCTTGCCCAAGACGAGTCCATGCGCAGGGTCATTGGGTGGCGCGGTGTCTCTTACAATTGGATGCGGGAACTTACGTACTTCGTCGGCGCGAACAGAAGCTAGAGACTCCTCGGGATACTTCTCCAACGCGTCGGCGAGAGGACGGCCCTGCTGCACCATGAGCGACTCGATGTTGACGGAAAGTTCCTCGGCCTTGAATACTGCCGAGGAGGGTCTCGCCGAAGCACCAACTCCTACCAATTGGTTCGCGCGGACACGACGAAGCAGTCGATCTTCGTCCAGGATGGATTTGTCGTCTTCCGCTTCGTGGGGCACGCTCATTCTTGCTCTCGGCTAGAAACGTCCAATTAACTCACGAAGTAAGGGTAGTGAATCGGGGAAGCTCGCAGCCTCTTCTCGATTCTCTTCTGATCCATAGAAGTAAAACCTGGCTGGTTCGTCGCGCGGCACAACAATTTCTAGTACCGTCTCGCCCTTGTGCCATTCGGCTTGCACACCTCCGTCAGCCAGCGGAGTAATCGTCGGAGCGCGTGCCGAAAGCGGCATCGCGAGTGCCAGGCAATTGAGTAATTCCGCCACTCGCTTCGCGTCTGTGGGAAGCGCATCGTATCCATCCCACCCAATCTCCCAACCCCACCGCGCTTCGAGCGACTCGAAGACGGGTACAAACCACTCCGGTAGTTCTTGGTTTCCAAGATGAGTAATCCGAATCCTCTGACCTCTTGCAGGCGACTCGATCTTGCCAATTTCCCTTCGTTCAAATGAAGAATGCATCTGCTCACGTGAGGAAAAGACAGCCGATGTGGCGTGCCGTTGTACCCATGCGGATTCATTCGTTCGGGTTAAAGCCGGCGTTCCGGCCGGCGTTGCAAATAGAAAACTCATTGCCGTCTTCTCCAAACCTTATGCATCGCGGCCGTGGTTAGCTCAGCGAAACTCTTTACAATCGCCGCCCTCCCGAAGTCGAAGAACTCAGTGCCGGTCCCGACCAAGCCACGCGCAGTTAAGTTCATCACCCACATTGGTCGATCGTCGCGCTCGCTTAGCGCTGGCTGAATTTCAACAATCAGGCGCCCGATGGGTTGATTTTTCACCAGGATCGGCATCCGAAAGGCGAATTGACCATCTTCCAGAGAAGCTGGCATACCGCCAAGGAAAGAAAATATCTTAGCTACATCGCTCCAACTCTCCCAACCCTCGCCAGCCACAATGTGGTTCACATAGGTCACTTCACACTGGTTTATTTCAATTGGGGCCAGACTTTCTTCCGCTAAGAACTTCTCAAAAATCTGAAGGTCTCGGGCGAAAGCTGGTTTGATGTGGCCTTCATACCTAGGGTACGTATTTCTATCCTCAATTTGTCGCCAGTTCTTGATGAATCGGTCTACCTGCAACTGAATCAGCTCTGTTCCCTCACGATTGCTGAACCACATCCGTTCCGGATGAGCCTCATCTTTCGCTTCGAAATGTAACCGAGGAGTTCGCTTCGGACCTCCGCCGAATCGTTCAAACGAAGGTTCTAAGGCTGGTTTCTCTTCTGTCCCAGGATACGTGTCTCGTATCTGGCGCCAGAAAAGTCCATAGTGGACCGTTCGCATGTCTGCGATGGGCTTAAACTGCGCCGAAAGCACTGTCTCCACCACGGGTGGCCGGTCGAATTCGGGCAGGGGTAACGAGTCGCTATCTATCATGTCTCAGGACAAAACATATCAGAAACGTTTTCGATGCACTCACCGCGATTTCCGAAGCATCTTCCTTAGGATAGCCCTTTTTGGCGCTTCTGGGGTCTCCTATTTGTAGTGCCGGTGCACACGCTAGTGGCGGAGTCTGCCTGAGGCCAGGAACCTGTTCTGGATGCGAATGTTACGCCACCTGGACCATATGGCGTGCTCTTCGAGATAGTGGTCCGATGCCCCAACAGGGCCCGCAGAGGTGGTATTTTCAAAGCTGGACTTCCCTGACGAAAGGACCATTTTCATGGCTGCCATTACTCCAACTCTTCCCAAAACTACCGTGCCCAAGACCATGGGCGGCGGGTTTCTGCTCACCCCTGCTTCTCCCGACCAGTTGTACTCGCCGGAGGACTTTACCGAAGATCACAAGGCGGTCGCCAGGACCACCGAGGATTTCTTCCGCCAGGAAGTGGAGCCGAATCTCGAAGCGATTCTGCGGCATGAGCCGGGTGTGGCGGTGCGGGTGGTGCGGAAGTCGGCGGAATTGGGGCTGACGGCGGTGACCGTGCCCGAGGAGTACGGCGGGATGGAGATGGACATGGTGTCGTCCATGATTGTCGCCGAGGGGTTGGCCAAGGATGGCAGCTACGCGAATTGGCACGGGGCGCATGCAGGCATCGGCACGTTGCCGCTGCTGCTGTTCGGCACGCCGGCGCAGCGCGAGAAGTATCTCACTCGTTTGGCCAAAGCCGAAATCATTGGCGCCTATGCGCTCACCGAGCCCGAGGCGGGCAGCGATTCTTTGGCGGCGAAGACCACGGCAGTGCTTTCGGCCGATGGCACGCACTACCTGCTCAACGGCACGAAGATGTGGATTTCGAATGGCGGCGAGGCCGATTTCTATACGGTGTTCGCGAAAATCGACGGGGCGAAGGATAAGTTCACGGCCTTCCTGGTGGAGCGGGCGTACCCAGGTGTGAAGCCGGGCCACGAAGAGAAGAAGATGGGCGTGAAGGGCGCTTCGACGGTCGCCATCTTCCTCGACAATGTCCATGTGCCGGTGGAGAATGTGCTGGGCGAGATCGGCCGCGGGCACATTATCGCTTTCAACGTGCTGAACCTGGGCCGGCTGAAGCTGGGTCCTTTTGCGACGGGCGCGGCGAAGTATGTGATTGGCGTATGCGCCAAGTATGCGAATGACCGGAAGGCGTTCGGCAAGTCGATTGGCGAGTTCGGGATGATCCGGCACAAGCTGGCCGAAATGTCGATCAAGACCTTTGCCACGGAGAGCATCAGCTACCGCATGGCGGGCATGATTGAGGCCCATCTCGAAGGTTGGACGCCGCGGCAGGAGAACGCCTGGGCCACTTACTTGAAGGCGGTGGAAGAGTTCGCGCCAGAGTGCAGTTTTGTGAAGGTGTTTGCGTCCGAAGCGCTCGACTACGTGGTGGACGAGGGCGTGCAGATCCACGGCGGAAATGGCTTTTCGGCCGAGTATGCGGTGGAGAAGCACTATCGCGATTCGCGCATCAACCGGATTTGGGAAGGCACGAACGAGATCAACCGGCTGCTGGGCACGGGTACGCTGCTGAAGCGCGCG
Source organism: Bryobacterales bacterium (assembly GCA_038215525.1). Taxonomy (GTDB): domain Bacteria; phylum Acidobacteriota; class Terriglobia; order Bryobacterales; family Bryobacteraceae; genus JALHNI01. The sequence continues at coordinate 364 of JBBQQS010000290.1, read as the reverse complement.
CAACGCGGGCAGTTGCCGCTGGTGGCGGCGGTGCAGAAGCTGATGACCGAGTTGATGGCCGGGCCGTCGTTTGAGCAGGACGACCAGGAGTTTGCGGCCGAAATTAAGCTGGTGGAGAACGCGAAGAAGGCCACTTTGCTGGTGCTGGGCGCGGCTTATCAGCGCTTCACCACCACCATGGATCAGCACCAGGAAGTGATGGCCGGCATTGCGGACCTGGCGATGGCCGCCTTTGCGATGGAATGCGTTAGCCTGCGGGCGCGCAAGTTGGCGGCGATGGGCCGCGGCGAGATCGCGGGGGCGATGGCGCAGGTGTTTCTGCGCGACCAGATGCAGGCCATCGAAACGACGGGTAAGACGGTGC
>JBBQQS010000289.1:0-6816 GCA_038215525.1 Bryobacterales bacterium | reverse complement strand
TTTTATTTTTTTACTGGCTGCTTTAAATTTTGTTTCTTTATTTAAATATTCCCCTCGACCCCCTGGTGCCTGCCCGGCCCCCCCCGGGGAGGGGGGGCGCGGGCCGAATCTGATGACGGGCCGGGCGGTGCGCCGTTCGACCGATGAGACGCTGTTTAACTCGGTGAAGAACGGCTTGCCGGGCACGGATATGCCCCCGACGAATTTGCCCAACGAGAAGGTGTGGCAATTGGTTTCGTTTATGCGTGCCTTGAACGCGCCGGCTTACGAAGTGTTAGTAAACGGGGACGAGGCCGCGGGGCGGGAGATCTTTATGGGCAAAGGAAACTGCCGGCAGTGTCATGCGATCGGCGGGCAGGGTGGCTCGCTGGGCCCGGATTTAACGAATATCGGTGGCTCGCGGCCGCTCAACCAGATTCGGGAGGCGGTACTGCAGCCTGACAAGCGCTTGGCGGAGGGTTATCAGCCGGCGGTGCTGCATTTGAAGTCCGGGAAGACATTGACTGGCGTATTGCGGGATTACACGAATTATTCGATGTCGCTGGTGGACAACGCCGGGAATGTCTACTTACTGAGGACGGCGGAAGTGACGGATCGCCGGTTGTCGATGAAGAGCCCGATGCCATCGTACAAAGAAACATTGACGGCTACGGAGCAGCGGGATTTAATTAAGTTTTTAAGCCGTCTGTCGGCACGGAGAGAGCAATGAGACTGGGCGTCTACTTATTGGCCATGAGTGCTCTGGCGCAGGTGAAGTATGAAGATATCCTGAAGAGTCCGAATGAGAATTGGCTGACATATGCCGGGAGTTACTCGGGACAAAGGCACTCGCCGCTGACGCAGATCAATGCGGCCAATGCGCGGAACCTGACGGCGAAATGGGTTTATCATGTGCCGGACGCCAAGAAGCTGGAAGCGACGCCGATTGTCTATGACGGCATTCTGTATGTGACGAATTCGAATCAGTTGCATGCGCTCGATGCGCGAACGGGGCGAAAGATTTGGATTTATCGGGACGAGCAGGCCGAAGGCCAACGGGTGAATCGCGGGGCGGCGATTTTGGGGGATAAGGTTTACTTAGTGACTTCGGATTGCCATTTAGTCGCGCTGAATCGCAAGACCGGGGCGATTCTGTGGCATAAAAAGTACGCCGACACCAAGGAAGGTTACTTCGCCACGATGGCGCCGTTTATCGTCAAGGACAAGGTGGTAGTCGGGATGGGCGGCGGCGATTCCGGCGCACGAGGATTCCTGGCGGCACTTTCAGCATCCACGGGTGAAGAGATGTGGCGGTTGTGGACGATTCCCGGGAAGGGCGAGCCGGGTTCGGAGACGTGGTCAAAGGAGTTTTCGCTGAAGTGGGGCGGCGCAGGTACCTGGCTGTCGGGCACTTACGATCCGGCTTTGAACTTACTCTACTGGACCACTGGCAACCCCTGGCCGGACTTTTACGGCGGCGACCGGGAGGGGGCGAACCTGTATTCGGACTCCTTGATTGCGTTGGACGCCGATACCGGCAAGCTGAAGTGGTATTTCCAGTTCACGCCCCACGACACGCATGATTGGGATGCACAGTCCTGGCCGGTGTTGATCGATACCGTTTACGATGGCAAGCCGCGGAAGTTGGTGCTGCATCCGAACCGGAATGGCTTTTTGTATGTGCTGGATCGGGTAACGGGCGAGTTCCTCCGGGCGACGGCTTTTGTGGATAAGCTCGATTGGGCTACGGGGATTGATGCGAAGGGTAAGCCGATGTTGGTGCCGGGCAAGGATCCGACTCCGGGCGGGACGCGGGCTTGTCCGGCCGTGCGGGGCGCGGCGAATTGGATGTCGCCGGCTTATAATCCAGTAACCGGTTTATTCTATCTGCCGACTTTGGAGCAATGCGACATTTACTTTAGCTCCACGAAAGAGCCGAAACCGATGATTGGTTTCGCCGGCACGGGCGGGGAGAACATTCCGGCCGAACCGGGGAAATTCCTGCTGCGAGCGATCGATCCGCGGACGGGCAAGCGCGTTTGGGAGTATGGCTTGCCGGGACCGGCGACGGCGTGGGCCGGGGCCGTTTCGACCGCCGGCAATGTCGTCTTCTTTGGCGATGACAACGGGCAGTTAGTCGCCTCTGACGCTCGCACGGGAAAACATCTATGGCATTTTGGTACTTCCCAGAATATTACCGCTTCGCCGATTACTTACTCGGTAGATGGTAAGCAATATGTGGCGATCTGCTCGGCGAGCGATGTGTACGCGTTCGGACTCTTTGAGCCGATGGTGGAGTAAATGCGCACGCTGGTGGCGAGTTTGTTGTTAGTGAGCTCGACCGCGACATCGGCTTGGCCGGCGTTTCGGAGAAGACGGGCGCCTTCGCACCAGGGTTCCTCCGGGGCTTCGCTGCGAAAACGCGTCCATATCGTGCGGCCTATCGGACCAATGGTAGCGGCTATGCGGATCCGGATCGCCGTCCGCACCTGTGGGTGGTGGAGCGCTCGCCGATTACGCATGTGCAGAAGATTAAGACGCCCCTGATGTTGATTGAGGGTGAGGCGGACTTACGCACGCCTCCGGCGGCGGGCGGGGAGCAGATGTTCCGGGCGCTGAAGTATTTGAAGAAGCCGGTGGTGATGGTGCGCTTTCCTGGGGAGTCCCATGAGTTATCGCGCTCCGGTAAGCCGACTCACCGAGTGGAGCGGTTGCAGCATATTGTGGCTTGGTTCGATAAGTATCTGCTGGGGCAGGAGATTCACACTTACGATGTTCGTTAGGCACTTACTCGTTGGGTTGGCGGCGATGGGACGGGGTGAGGCAAGCGGCGACGCAGGGAAGGGTGGTTTGCGGTGATGCGGATGCAGCCACTTCCCATCCGGACGATCGGTGACCCGATTCTGCTGGAGCGGTGCAACGCGGTCGTGTTTCCGGACCCCGCTTTGGACCGTGAGTTAGCCGCCATGCATGCCACGCTCGACGACTTTCGGCAGGCCAAAGGTTTTGGGCGGGCGATGGCTGCGCCGCAGGTGGGCATCTTGAAGCGCGTGATCGTGATGAACCTGGGGGCGGGCCCGTTAGCGTTGCTGAATCCGGAGATTGTGTGGCGCAGTCCAGAACTGTTCGAAGTGTGGGACGACTGTTTGAGTATTCCGGATCGGATTGTGCGCGTACAAAGGCACCAGAGCCTGATGCTTCGCTTTCAGGATGAGGCTGGGCGCGCGCGCGTGTGGAGTGAACTGACGGCGGACTTGTCTGAGTTAGTGCAGCACGAGGTGGATCATTTGGACGGCATTCTGATGACGGAGCGCGCTTATGGCCCGGATGCGGTGCAGCCGATCGCGCGGCACGGTGAATTGGTGGCTGTTGGGCGGCCGCAGTCGCGGCTTTCGCTCGAGCGGATCGCGCGCGCGGCCACGACGATTGACCCGGTTTTCCGCGGGTCGCCGCAGTTTGAGTGCGAGTCGCTGAGTGCGGCTTTGGGTTGCCGGGTGACGCTGAAGGTGGAGACGGTGAATCCGATTCGCAGCTTTAAGGGCCGCGGGGCGGACTTTTTTCTGGCCCAAGCCATGGCGCGGGGCGATGAGCGTCCGCTGGTCTGCGCGAGTGCGGGTAATTGGGGGCAGGCTCTGGCTTATGCGGCGCGGTCGCGGGGCCGGTCGCTGGTGGTTTATGCGGCGACAAACGCGAATCCGTTGAAGATCGAGCGGATGCGGCAGTTTGGGGCCGAGGTCCGGTTGGCGGGGGCGGACTTCGATGCGGCGAAGGAGGCCGCGAGAAGTCACGCGGCGGCGACGGGCGCATGGATGGTGGAGGACGGTTTGGAGCCGGAGATCTCGGAGGGGGCGGGGTCGATCGCGGTGGAGTTGTTAACGCCGCGGCTGGCCCTCGATGCCATTGTCGTTCCGGTGGGCAATGGGGCATTGGTGACCGGGATCGGGCGATGGGCGAAGGCGGCCAGCCCGGCCACGCGGATCATCGGCGTGTGCGCGGCAGGGGCTGACGCGATGCAGAGGTCGTTTGCGGCGGCCACGGCCATCGATCGTGTTTCCGCCGAGACCATTGCCGATGGCATCGCGGTGCGGGTGCCGATTGCCGAGGCGGTGGCCGATATGCGCGGGACGGTGGATGAGGTGCGCTCGGTGTCGGATGCGCAGATTGTGGAGGCGATGCGGCTGATTCATCGCCACACCGGGCTCGAGATTGAGCCTTCGGGAGCAGCGGGAGTGGCGGCGATCGCGGCGGGTGATTTTGCGGGGCAGGCGGTCGCGACGATTCTCTGCGGGGGGAATCTTACGGGCGCGCAGATCCGGGAATGGCTGGGCTAATCCCCCGGAAGGCGAGCCACTCGGATAGTCGCGCGGGCCAGGACTCTACCGGGGCCCCCGGCTTCTTCGTTGGCCGCAAGCCGAAGCCGTGCTCGCCGTAGTCGTAGATGTGCATCTCGGTGGGGATCTTGCGCTCGAGTAGCTCAAGGTAGAACTTCACGGTGGGGGCGACGTGCGAAGGATCGTCGGTGGTGCAGACCATGAAGACGGGCGGCGTATCGGCGGCCAGAGGAAACTCGGCGTTGGGCAGGATGGGTTCAAGCGGCGTGGCGGTGCGCGAAGGAACCGAACCGGGGCGGTAGTAAGGATAGACGAGGACGTTGAAATCGGGCCGGGAACTGGCGTGCTCGATGGGGTCGGGCGAGTTGGCGAGGCCCGAGTCGTAGCGCGTGCCGATCATGCCGCCCACCTCGCCACCGGCGGAAAAGCCGATGAAGCCGATGCGGGTGGGGTCGACGCCAAATTCGGTGGCGCGGCTGCGGACGAGGCGGACGGCGCGGGCGGCGTCGGCGTGGACCTCTTTGCCGAGGCTATACTTCGAGTCCTTGGCCTTGGCGAGGCGGTACTTGAGGACGAAGGCGGCGATGCCGTGGTCATTGAGCCAGTCGGCGAATTCCCAGCCTTCTTTTTCGATGACGAGTTGGCGGTGGCCACCGCCGGGGGCGACGACCATCGCGGCGCCGGTGGCTTTCCCTTTGGCGGGGAGGAAGACGTAGACGGAGGGGTAGTGGGTCTCGGTGAAGGCGCCGGGGAGTCTGGCGTACTTGGCAGCCTTGGCCGGGGTGGACAGTTCCGGGGCGGTGACTCCTTCGGAGCCGGGGGCGCCGTTGGGCCAAAGGCGGATCTCTTCGCCTCTTTCGGTGGCTAAGGCGAGGAGTGGGAGGAGGTAGAGGCAGGCGGCGAGTCTCATGATGGAGACTGTATCAGAGCGGATCGGGTTTTGCGGGGGCCTTGCGTATGAGCGGCTGGCGATGATGCGAAGGAGCGGTCGTTAACCCCCCGATTGGCATCGGGGGCTGGCGAGGCCCGGCTTGAGCCACCGGGATGCCTCTGCTATCCTCAAATTCAGGCCGAAGTACGCGGCCGCGCAAGGATACCGTCCCAACATGTCTGGCCATTCCAAGTGGCATACTATCAAGCACAAAAAAGCGGCGCTCGATTCGAAGCGCGGCAAGGTCTTCACCCGGCTGATCAAGGAAATCGTGATCGCGGCCCGCAATGGCGGCGACCCGGCGGCGAATGCGCGCTTGCGCACGGCCATTGTGGCGGCTAAAAGCCTATCGATGCCGGCCGACAATATTGCCCGCGCCGTTAAGCGCGGCACCGGTGAACTCGAAGGCGCCACCATCGAGGAAGTGATGTACGAAGGCTACGGGCCGGGCGGCGTGGCCGTGCTGGTGGCGGCGGCGACCGATAATCGCAACCGCACCGTGAGCGACGTGCGCAGCATCTTCTCGAAAAATGGCGGCAACATGGGCGAGCCGGGTTCGGTGGCTTGGATGTTCAAGCGCCGCAGCACGATTGCCATCGAGAAAGAGCACGCGGCGGAAGATAAGCTGATGGACCTCGTCATCGAGTCCGGCGGCGAGGATCTGCGTGACGACGGCGAGACCTGGATGGTGCTGTCGGAACCGGCGGCGCATGACATCGTGCTCGAAGCGATCCAGAAGGCGAAGATTCCCACCCTTTCGGCGGAGATCGCCTATGTGCCGGAGAACCTGATCAAGGTGGAAGGCGTGCAGGCGCGGCAGATGATGCGGCTTTACGACGCGCTCGACGACAACGACGACGTGCAGAACCTGTTCGCCAACTTCGACATCGACGAGCAGGATCTGGAGTAATCGGCGCGATGCGTGTGCTCGGCATCGATTGCGGCACCGAGCGCACCGGCTTCGCGGTGGTGGATTGCCACGCGCGCCAGCACCGGCTGGTGGCGGCGGGTGTGATTGTCACCAGTCCTAAATTGCCTTTGGCTTCACGGCTGTGCTCGATTGCCCAAGGTCTGCGCGACGTGATGGCGCTGCATGGGCCGACGTCGGCGGCGATTGAAGAGGTCTTTCACGCGGTGAACGTGAAGAGCACGCTGAAGCTGGCGCATGTGCGTGGCGTGGCGATGCTGGCGATCACGGAAGCTGGCTTGCCGCTGGGCGAGTATTCTCCGCTGGAAGTGAAGATGAGCGTGGTAGGCTATGGCCGCGCGGAGAAAAGCCAAGTGCAGTTGATGGTGCAGAGCTTGTTGCAGTTGCGGACGCCCGAGGAACTGGCCGTGGTGGCCAAGGAAGATGCGGCGGACGCGATGGCGGTGGCGATCTGCCACGGGAATCATTTGGCGAGCCAGTTGAAGATGGGGGTGGCGTAGTGAACTTATTGCTGCTGCTGCTTTCGGTGGCCGATGGCACCATCTTTTATTCCAAAAGCTTCCCAAACTCGGTGCCGGCTTATGTCTCTTTGCAACTAAGTCTGTCGGGCGACGTCATTTATAAAGAAGCCGTGGATGACGAACAGC
>JBBQQS010000288.1:0-6822 GCA_038215525.1 Bryobacterales bacterium | reverse complement strand
GGGCGCTCGCGTTCTCGTTTTCCCGAGCGATCCAGCAACCCGCTTTGGAGATTTGGCGAGCCGAGCAGGCGAACGTGCCAGCGGCGCAGAAAGCATTGCTTCATCGCGCCCGTTGCAACCGGGCGGCCCGGCGCGGCGAATACACGGCCGCGATGGAACAAACAGGCGCAGCCTCATGAGTAGGCTCATGAGTAGGCTCAAGCAACTTTGGAGCAAACTATGGTCGAGTTTTTGGTTTATGCCTTCGCTGATTGTCGTGTTCAGCACGGCCCTCGCCGTAGCGTTGATCGAAGTAGACTCCGCCGGGATCGACCGATGGTTGGCCCGGTGGCCACGCCTGTTTGGGGCGGGGGCGGAAGGCGCGCGCGGGATGATGTCCACGATTGCCGGTTCGATGATGACCGTCGTGGGTGTTGCGTTTTCCATGATTCTGGTGGTGCTGGCGTTGGCTTCGAGCCAGTATACTTCTCGCATCCTGCGAAACTTCATGCGCAGCCGTATCACACAGATCGTGCTGGGGATCTTCGCCGGTATTTTCACCTATTGCCTGATCGTGTTGCGCACCATTCGCGGCGGCGACGAGGGCTCATTTGTTCCAAGCCTGGCCGTGTTCTTTGGATTTGCGTTGGCGCTCGGTGGTGTTGGCGCCCTCATGTTTTTCATCCATCACATCGCCTCTTCCATCCAGGCTTCCAGCATCATCTCCTCCGTCGCCCAGGAAACGATCCAGGCCATCGACCGGCTCTTCCCAAAACCACTGGGACAAGAACCGGGCGAAGACGAGCACGACCACACGCTACCACCTTCGGCAGAGCGGAGATGGCACACCGTGCCGGCCAGGAAGAGCGGTTACATCCAGAGCGTGGACGCCGCCGCGTTGCTGCGCATCGCACGGGACAGGAAGACCATGGTGCGCATGGAGCGCGGTATCGGCGAGTTCGTTGTCCAGGACACCCCGCTGGCTTCACTCGCCTTGGGGAACCCGTCGGATCAGGAGACGACGGCCGATCTGCAGGCGGTGTTCAGCATCAGCCGCTACCGTACGGTGGAACAGGACGCGGCCTTCGGCATCCGGGAAATCGTGGATGTGGCGTTGAAGGCGCTATCGCCCGGCATCAACGACACGACGACGGCCGTCACGTGTGTGGACTATCTGGCGGCGATTCTGGCCAGGTTGGCGCCCCGGCAACTCCCTTCCTTGCACCGCTACGAGGACGGGGCATTGCGCGTGGTCGCCAAAGGGCCGAGCTTTCGAAGCCTGCTGGCTGAATCGTTCGATCAAATTCGGAGCAACGCCAACGGCAATGTCGCCATCATGTTGCGCATGCTCGGCGCGCTCCAGACCATCGCCAGCCTGACCGCCAACCCGGGTCGGCGCCGGGCGCTCCGGGAACAACTGGAATGCATCGCCGAACTCGCCGAACGAACCCTTCAGTCACCGCACGACCGGACCCGGATTAACATGCGATTGGCGCAGGTGCGCGAAGCGCTCGAAGCCAAGCCCGATTTCTCAACGCCCGAACCACCCACCACAACATGAATACAAAAATTAAATCAAAAGATTTCCAGGTGCCGCCCGGCGTAAAGGTCAACCTTAAGGAATGGCCGACGACGGTGAAATCTCTATTCAAGTCGAAGAAGCAGTATCATCACATGCTGGATAGCCAGGTGGCGGAACTTAGCGAGCTGCAGCGTCTGCACTACTCGTCCGACCGCTACGCGATGCTCCTGATCTTTCAGGGGATGGATGCGGCCGGCAAGGATGGCGCGATCCGGCACGTCATGTCCGGAGTGAATCCGCAAGGCTGCCAGGTTTTCAGTTTCAAGCAGCCGAGTGCGGAGGAATTGGACCATGATTTTCTCTGGCGCACCACCCGACGGCTGCCGGAACGCGGACGGATCGGGATCTTCAACCGCTCCTACTACGAAGAGGTTCTCATTGTCCGGGTGCATCCGGAGCTTCTGCTGAGCCAGAAGCTTCCAGCTAAGTTGCCCGACGCGAAGACCATTTGGCTGGACCGCTATCGCTCCATCCTGGATCTTGAGGCGCACCTCCATCGGAACGGCACCAGAATCATCAAATTCTTCCTCCATGTGTCGAAGGACGAACAGGCCGAGCGATTTCGTGATCGTATCGATGAACCGGAGAACAACTGGAAACTCGGCCTCGCGGATGTGACCGAGAGGAAAAGCTGGCCGCTCTATATGCAGGCTTACGAGGCAGCGCTGGGCGCTACGAGCACGGCTGACTCACCCTGGTATGTCGTGCCGGCCGACAACAAGAAGAATGCCCGGTTGATTATTTCGCACATTGTACTGGATGCGTTCAAGAAGCTGAAGATGGCGTATCCAAAAACCACCGCGAAACGGCGACTTGAATTGAAGTCCATCCGCAAACAGCTATGAATAAAATAATCCGCCAGAACGCAAAGGACGGCAGCCCCGTCATCTACCTTCTTGCCGATGCAGGCATCTTGGTCGGTATATAAGCGAACCCTGGCGCGAAGGAAATGACACGAGCATGACCACCAGCACACCCACCTCCCTAAACCTCTATTTCATCCGCCACGGGGAAACGGAGTGGGCGATCTCCGGTTGGCACACCGGACGGTCGGATATTCCGCTAACGCCAAACGGCGAGGCGGAAGTGAGGAAATGGGCCCCTTACCTGCACGCGATCCCGTTTACCCATGTGCTGGCGAGCCCGCTCCAGCGCGCCATGCGAACCTGCGAACTGGTCGGGCTGCCGGTTGCACCCGTGCGCGAACCGGATCTGATGGAGTGGGATTACGGCGATTATGAAAAGCGCCGGTCGGTGGATATCCGCAAGGAACGGGCGAATTGGGATGTATTTCGCGATGGGTGCCCGCACGGCGAGTCGGCGGCACACGTCGAGGCGCGTGCCGACCGGTTTATCGCCCGACTTCTCACATGGGAGGGCAACATCGCCATTTTTTCACACGGCCAGTTTGGCAGTGTGCTGGCTATGCGCTGGCTCGGGTTGCCGACCGTCACGGCCCGGCACTTCCCGCTCACCACGGCATCGCTCAGCCTATTGACCTTCGACACCCATCATCCCGACATCCCGGTCATCGCCCTCTGGAATGCCGCGGCGGATACCTTGATCAGCGCGGCGCGCGGTCGGCCCGATGCCCACGCCATGACCGTCGCACAGGGCGCGATTCAACGTTGGGATAACGAAGGCGGCGAGATCCCGGGCCCCCGTTGAAGGGAGCCGAACGATGAACATCGTGACGGAAGTGGTCGCGTTGACCACGCTGGCTGGCCTGGCCATACCGCTCGGCGGGTTATTGGCGCGCGTCGAGCGCATACAGCCCCGCTGGCTCGAGTTCATCTTTCAAGACATCGCCCCACAGGCCAAGCTCTGTAGACACTGTGCACCGGCTCTGGGCGTGGTCGCCGGCTTTCTGGTCGGGCTGATCAGTCAGATGCTGATCGCCCCGGCCCTGGTGCCCTGACCCGCAGTGCTTATACACCTTGGTCAGAGTTTAGCACTGAAACGCGCGGGGTCGCGCTTATTAACCGTCTTACTTTAGTAGCAACACGTTTTTGGTGGACCGGTCGCTCCGCGCACGGAAAACGCCGCGACGGAGCGCGGCATCCACCTGGTTGATGCTCATACTAATTCTAGACCGTTAATAAGCGGCGACCACCTTATGTCAACGTGGTAGGGAAATACCCCATACCCTGCGCCAAATGAACGGCGCATCGTGGCGTTGGTCAGAACAGCAGAATGCTACTTCCCGGAGGGAAACGGAGGCCAACGAACATGATGGAAGATCGGGTCCGCGGGACAAATATCGGCGCAGTGGTATCGGTGCGCGGTAGCGTAGTAGACGTGCAGTTCGATGGGCATTTGCCTCGAATCTACTCGGTGCTGCACGCGGGCGAGAATAGCCGAATCGTCATCGAAGTGCTGACCCAACTGGACGCTCATCGCGTGCGCGGCATTGCCTTGACGCCCACCCATGGCCTTGCCCGCGGCATGGAGGTGGAGGACACCGGTGGGCCGCTCGAGGCCCCCGTCGGCAGGGCGGTTCTCTCGCGGATGTTTGACGTGTTCGGCAACACCATTGACCGCGGCGCGGCATTGTCCGATATCCAATGGCGTTCAGTACACCGGGCCCCGCCGCCCCTGGCCCGACGTTCCACCAAGTCCGAAATCTTTGAAACGGGCATCAAGGTCATTGATGTACTCGTGCCCCTGGAGCGCGGCGGAAAGGCCGGACTCTTCGGCGGAGCGGGCGTGGGCAAGACGGTGCTGCTCACCGAAATGATCCACAACATGATCGGGCACCACGAGGGGGTCAGCATCTTCTGCGGCATCGGTGAACGCTGCCGCGAAGGCGAGGAACTCTATCGCGAGATGAAGGAGGCCGGCGTGTTGCCGAACTTGGTGATGGTATTCGGCCAGATGAACGAACCCCCGGGCGCCCGCTTCCGCGTGGGCCACGCGGCGCTGACCATGGCGGAGTATTTCCGGGACGACGAGCACCGCGATGTGCTGCTGCTCATTGATAATATCTTTCGGTTCATTCAGGCCGGCTCGGAGGTGTCCGGCCTGATGGGGCAGATGCCGTCGCGCCTGGGCTATCAGCCCACTATGGGCACCGAGTTGTCGGGGTTGGAGGAGCGCATTGCCAATACTGACACCGGCGCCATCACCTCCATCCAGGCCGTGTACGTACCGGCGGACGATTTCACTGATCCGGCGGCCGTGCATACCTTCTCGCATCTCTCGGCCTCCATCGTGCTCTCGCGTAAGCGGGCGAGCGAAGGCCTGTATCCGGCCATTGACCCGCTGCAGTCGAGTTCCAGGATGGCCACACCGGGCATCGTCGGCGATCGTCATTATCTGCTCGCCCAGGAAATCCGGCGCACGCTTGCGCAATACGCGGAGCTCAAGGACATCATCGCCATGCTCGGACTGGAGCAACTGTCTGCCGAGGACCGCAGCGTGGTCGCGCGCGCGCGCCGCCTGGAGCGTTTTCTCACCCAGCCCTTTTTCACGACGGAGCAGTTCACCGGGCTCAAGGGCAAACTCGTCAGCCTCGAGGATGCGCTGGATGGCTGCGAGCGCATCCTGCACGATGAATTCAAGGACTACCCGGAGAGCGCGCTCTACATGATCGGGGCGATCACCGAGGTGAAGGGAAAGGCGAAACCCCGCGCGGCCGCGGCACCGGTCGAGGTTCAATCAACGGCCAAGGTTCAATCAACGGTCAAGGCGCAAGCAATGGCCAAGGCAGACCCGGAACCGGCCGCCGGGTCATCGGCCAAAGCCGCGCCCAGGCCGCAGCCGAAGCCCGGGGTCAAACCCCGAGCGGAAGCGGACCATGCAACCAGCGAACATGAATCTTAAGGTCCTCCTGCCCTTCAAAGTCTTTGCCGAGAAGACCGGCGTATTGCGCGTCGTCGCGGAATCGCGTGCAGGTTCATTCGGGATCTTGCCGCAACGGCTGGACTGCGTGGCGGCGCTCGTGCCGGGAATACTGGTGTATGAGACCGAAACTGAGGGCGAGGTTTGCATGGCCGTCGATCAAGGTGTCCTGGTCAAGGCCGGCGCCGACGTGCTGGTCTCCGTGCGCAACGCGATCGGCGGAACCGATCTGGGTCAATTGCGCGCGGCGGTGGAGCGGGAATTCCTCGATCTGGACGAGCAGGAGAAGAGCGTACGTTCGGTGATTGCGAAACTGGAGAGCGGATTTATTCATCGTTTCGCCGCCTTTCATCATGAGTGATGCGCCGGAAGTGAAACACGGGCCGGGTGCAACGGAATTCAGCCGGCAGGTGGGCGAGAAGGCGGCGCGCAAGCTCAAGGCGCAACGTCATGTCACCCAGACCGTCTGGTCCGGCCTCGGCATGATGGGCCTGATCGGGTGGTCGGTGGCGGTGCCGACACTGCTGGGCGCCGCACTCGGACTTTGGGTGGACAAGCACTATTCAGGGAGCAATTCCTGGACACTCATGCTGCTGGCCATCGGATTGGGCCTGGGTTGCGTCAATGCGTGGCGTTGGGTTGCCAAGGAAGACAGGGAAATACACGAGCAAGAGGAGGACAACCATGGGTGAACTGGTGAGCCTCGCGTTCGCTCTGGCAATGGGCATTTTGCTTGGAGCGGTGTTTTACGGCGGTCTCTGGTGGACGGTGCATCGAGGCATCTCGCCCAGGCGCGCGGTGCTTTGGTTTCCCGCCAGCCTGGTGTTGCGCCTGAGTGTTGTGCTGGGCGGATTTTATTTTGTCTCGGCCGGTCATTGGCAGCGCTTGTTGCTGTGCCTGCTCGGATTTGTCACGGCTCGGCTCGCCGTGACCTGGCTGACGCGGCCGCCGGGAGAGAATCAGCCGCCGCGGGGAGTGCAGAGCAGCGATGCATCTTAGTCCCGACGAAATCGTCTTCTGGCAACACGGGTTTCTCAAGCTCAACGCCACGATCGCGTACACCTGGGGACTGATGCTCATAATGGTCTTAGGCTCGAAGCTGGTGACGCGCAAACTCGCCACGGGTCTGCAGCGTTCCCGCTGGCAGAATCTGCTGGAAATCATCGTCAGCGGCATCAACGGGCAAATTGGAGAGGTGGGCCTGCGCCAGCCGGAGAAATATCTCGGATTTCTCGGCACCTTGTTCCTGTTTGTCGCGGTGGCGAGCCTGTTCACCATCGTTCCCGGCTATGAGCCGCCGACCGGTTCGCTATCGACCACTGCGGCACTGGCGGTCTGCGTGTTCGTGGCGGTGCCGCTGTTCGGCATCGAGGCACAGGGGCTGGGCGGCTACCTCAAGTCCTATGCACAGCCGACGTTCG
>JBBQQS010000287.1:0-6831 GCA_038215525.1 Bryobacterales bacterium | reverse complement strand
GCGGCGGATATTCGGATCCAGGATCGCGCGCTGGGCTTCGTCTAACTCAAAGCCCAGCACGGCCGCCCAGTCGCCCGGATTTCGCTCCGGACCGGGTTCATTCTGCTGCCGGTAGCCCAGGGGAGCCTCGGTCTGGTTCGCCTTCTTCACTTACTCCCCCCGTAACTCGCACAAGTGCCGGTAAGCCCGTTGGTACGCCCGCGCGAAGGACGCCTCATGCTGCCGCAGCGTCGTCAACAATTGCCCGTCGTCCTGCGCCGATAGGAACGCTTCGAGCGAATGCTCGCCGCAATCTCGTGGCCGCTTCGGCTTCTCCGGCTCACGCAACGCCAGCAGTTTCTGTGGGCTTTCGGGCTCCGCCTGTAAGTGGAAATTCCCCGCCGCCGTCTCCAGACTGGCCATCCGCCGCATTCGCCACTTCGCCATCGCCATCTCTTCGACGCACAGGAACTCGATGTCGTTCGTCGGCGCAAACCGCTCGAGTAAGGCGACTAACAAACGCTGAAATTGTTCCGAATCTTCGTTCCGCCACAAAGTCAGCCGGGCCGTCAACCCATGTTTCAACGCATTCCAACGAATGCGATCCTTCCCCATCGCCGTCACCGGGCCCAGGGATTTCTGCCCGTTGATACGGGAAGCTGTTATTTGTTTTTCACTTCTCACATCTGGAGAATATCATCCACCCCGAAAATCCTGACCCTCTCAAAATCAGTAACTCAAACAAAAGACATCTACTTACAAATTATGAAATCATTGTGAACGCCTCACCCCCTAACCGCGCACATTGCGCCCGCCGCGTCAACGGCGAATTTTCTCGCGCCACCGCGTCCCGGTCAAGCCACTTTGCTCCCAGCAATATCGGCCTCCCGGTGACATCGAATTGAAAAGCCCTATCTCCCTGCCGTGAAACCACTTACTCGAAAACCCATCCCAATAATTACCAGCCTCCAGTTACCCTCAACTCAGAGGACCTTATGGAAAAACTCTATACTGACATCGATTACAACTCATTCTCCGTCGCCGACCTGTTCGCCGACATGCACTGGATCCAACTCCCCGCCTCGCGCTGGGAACCCATTCGCCAGAAAATGTGCGAAGATGCCGAGAAAAAGCGCCTCGCCGCTTTGCCCAAGGAGCACAAAGTCATCCTTGTGCCCACTGACCCCACTTACTCCCCCACCGAAACTGAACTCTGGCCCCTCGTCAACAAGGCCGTCCACCAAACTCTGGCTGCTCACCCCGACCTCCTTGAGGAGGTTGGTGTGGCCATCGACACACTCGTCGAAGAGCACCGCGGCTTTCGCAATCCCTTTCCGTTTCCGTTCGCCGATCCCAAGGCTGCCCATCCCCAGCTTCCCTAGGGCGGGAAAAAATAAAAAATCCCAAAACAAACCCGGCGATCTTGTTCAAAACAAACGCTTCGCCCTCTTAGGTTCCTTGGGTTCCCAACTGATCTTTGAAAATTGAATATTACTTTGGCGCGCGGTCCTCATCCCAGTTGAAGGCCCCCAGTTGCAGGCGAGCGTTGGCGCGCCTTTAGGCATGCATCCCGTCAACCAGGGGGAAGGCCATTAGGCCAGAATTTTGTGGATCACCTTACCGGCGACGTCGGTGAGGCGGAAATTGCGGCCCTGGAATTGGTACGTGAGTTTCGTATGGTCCAGACCCAACTGGTTCAACACCGTTGCCTGGACGTCGTGCATGCTAAGGGGGTCCTCGACGGCGTTGAAGCCGAAGTCGTCGGTTTGGCCGAAGTGGACGCCGGGCTTGACGCCGCCGCCGGCCATCCACATGGTGTAAGCATCGATGTGGTGGTTGCGGCCCACTTTGCCGTCGCGACTTTCGCCCATCGGGGTTCGACCGAATTCCCCGCCCCAAACGACCAGGGTGCTGTCGAGCAGGCCGTGGGCCTTGAGGTCCTTGACGAGAGCCGCACAGGGCTGGTCGACTTGGCGGCAGACATCTTCCAGTGGCTTGGTAAGGTCGTCGTGGTGGTCCCAATCGGTGTGCCAGAGATGGATGTAGCGGACGCCGCGTTCTACCAGCCGGCGGGCCAGCAGGCAGTTGGCGGCGAAGCTGGGCTTACCGATTTCGACGCCGTACATGTCGAGCGTGGCTTTGCTTTCCTTTTGGAAATCGATCAACTCGGGGCCGGAGGTCTGCATGCGGTAGGCCATTTCGTAGGCGGCGATGCGGGTGTTGATCTCCGGGTCCACCATGGTTTCGTTGCGCATTCCGTTCACGTCGCGGATGGCGTCGATCACTTGGCTTTGCATGCGGGGGGTGACGCCCTTGGGCGTGGAAAGATTCAGGATCGGGTCACCGGAGCTGCGGAAGAGGACGCCTTGCTCAGTGGTGGGCAGGAAGCCCGAGCCCCAAAGCGGAGCGCCGCCCCGGGGGCCGCGGGGGCCGCTCTGTAGGACGACGAAGCCGGGCAGGTCCTGCGATTCGCTGCCCAGCCCGTAGGTGACCCAGGCGCCCATGCTGGGGCGGCCGAAGCGGGTGTAGCCGGTGCTGGCGAAACACTTGGCGGGGGCGTGGTTAAAGTTCTCGGTGGAGACCGTGTGGAGGAAGGTAAGCTCATCGGCGATGGCTGCGGTGTGGGGCACCAGGGAGGAGCCCCAGGTGCCGTTTTGGCCATACTGCTTAAACTCGCGCTTGGTGGCGAGGAGCTTGGGCTTGTCCTTAAAGGAGGTGTCCATGAAGGCGAAGCGCTTGCCTTCCAGGAACGAATCCGGAATGTACTGGCCGTGCAGCTTTTGGAGCTGCGGCTTGGGAGTCCACATTTCGAACTGGCTGGGTCCGCCGGCCATGAAAAGGTAGATGACGGACTTGGCCTTGGGCGCGAAATGGGGCTCTTTGGCGCGGGCATTGCCGGCGATCAGGCCGGCGAGCGCGGCTTTGCCGAGGCCCATGCCGCAGCGTTCAAAGAAGTGGCGTCTGGTTTCGTCGATCATCGCAGTTACTCCCGGGTCATGAATTCGTCAAGGTTGAGCAGCACGCGAGCCAGGCCGGTGTAGGCGGCCACTTCCGAGCCGCCGGCTTCGTCTTTCTGGCTGGCGACAAAGCGGCGGAGGCGTTCGCGTTCAGTGGCGTTCGGTTGGCGGGCCATGGCCAGCTCAAAGGCGTGGCCGAGGGGATCTTTGGACTTGAGAGCGCGGGCGGCAAGGGCGTCGGCGAACTCCTTGACGGCTTCGTCGTTCAGGAGGGTGAGCGCCTGCAGCGGCGAGTTTGAACGATTTCGGCGCGTGCAGGAGGCAACGGCATCGGGGCCATCGAACAAGGACATGGTGGGATGGGGCGTGGCGCGCCAGAGGAAGGTGTACATGCCGCGGCGGTAACGGTCCTCCCCAATGCTGGTCACCCATTCGCGGGCGTTCTGGCCGGAGTTCATCACGCCGGCGGGGATGGGCGGGTAAACGCTGGGTCCGCCGACTTTGGGGGCGAAGAGGCCACTGGCGACCAAGCCGGCGTCGCGGATGATTTCGCCTTCCAGGCGGAAGCGATTCTGGCGGGAGAGCAGGATATTGCGGGGGTCTTTTTCGGTGGCCTCCGGATGGTCAGCAGCCGAGGATTGCTGATAGGCGGCGGAGGTCAGGATCAGGCGGTGCAGTGCCTTCTGGCTCCAGCCACGCTCCATAAACTCGACCGCCAGCCAATCGAGCAGCTCGGGATGCGAGGGGCCAGAGCCTTGGCGGCCAAAGTCATCTTCGGTTTCGACGATGCCGCGGCCGAAGTAGCGCATCCACATGCGATTCACCGTGACGCGGGCGGTGAGCGGGTTCTGGCGCGAAGTGAGCCACTGGGCGAGATCGGCGCGGGTGGCGGGGCCAGTATTGCCGAGGGGCGGCAGAATGGCGGGCGTGCCAGGGAAGACATTCTCGCCTTTGCGGAGGAAGTCGCCACCCTGGTGGATGTACGCCTGGCGGGGCTCCGGTAGGTCCTTCATGATGAGCGAGGTGATGATTTTGGGAGAGAGCTTCTCGACGGCGCGCATGGTCGCACGGCGTTCGCGCCAAGCCTCGTCGGTGTTGGCGAAGGCTTCGAACACGACTGCCGCTTGCTCATCGTTGCGGCGCCCGACGTGGAGACCGAGGGCAGATTGCACGCTGGGCCGAAGCTTCTTGATGTCGGCATCCTTCAGCGAAGCCTCCCAGGCTTCCTGCTTTGGCTCAATCACCTTACGGTAGATGTTCAACTCGCCTTGCAGGGCCTTCAACTGCGCCTGGATGACTTCCTTCTTGCGCAGTTCGGCAGGCGTACCGAGCTCGAGGACGGGCTTTTGAACATTGTCGCGATCGGCTTCTTTGACGGCTTCGTCAACGTTGTTGAAGAAGGAGAAGAACTGGTAGAACTCTTTCTGCGGAATGGGATCGAACTTGTGGTCATGACAGCGCGCACAGCCGAGGGTGAGGCCGAGGTAGACGCTGCCGGTGGTAGCGACACGGTCGACGACGTGATCGACGCGGTATTGCTCAAAGTCGATACCGCCTTCGAAGTTGATGGGCGTGTTGCGGTGCAAACCGGTGGCGATCAGCTGATCAGAGGTGGGGTTCGGAAGTTTGTCGCCGGCGAATTGTTCGAGGGTGAAGCGATCGAAGGGGACGTCGGCGTTGAAGGCGTTGATCACCCAGTCGCGATACTTCCACATCTCGCGCGGGGCGTCGATGGAGTAGCCGTTGGAGTCGGCGTAGCGAGCCTGGTCGAGCCAGTGGCGTCCCCAACGCTCGCCATAATGGGCAGAGGCGAGCAGGCGATCCACTTGACGTTCGTAAGCGCCGGGCTGGATGTCGGCTACGAAGGTGTTCACTTCGGCCAGCGTCGGCGGCAGGCCGGTAAGGTCGAGACTGACGCGGCGGAGGAGCGTGCGGCGATCGGTAGGCTTGGCCATGGCGAGGCCAGCGTCCTTGAGCTTGAGCTGAATGAAATGGTCAACCGGATGGACGCCTTCGGGCACGGCCGTCTTCTTGGGCGGCAGGAAGCTCCAATGGGTGGGGATGGCGGCGACTTTGGCAGCCATCGGCATGCCGTCGGCGATCCATTTTTCGAGCACCGCGATTTGGGTGTCCTTGAGCTTGCCACCGGGCGGCATTTTGATGTCGCCGGTGTGCTTGACCACTTCGAGCAGCAGTGTGCTTTCGCCAGGCTTAACGGCGGGGCCATGTTTGCCGCCCTTCAGGATGCCCTCACGAGAGTCGAGCGCGAGGCCGCTCATGGAGGTTTTGGCGTTATGGCAGCCGAGGCAAGTGTTGAGGACGGCACGCGCTTCAGTGCCGTCGTTGGCTGCGGCCAGCGGGGCTTGTGCCGCGGCCAAGGGAGCGAAAACGAGCGAAAAGAGAATGGATCGTCTCATGGCTAGCTGTACAAGAGATTATCACCAAATGAGACCCAGGTTAAGGCCTGGTTAACGTTACTTCAGCAGACGGAAGCGTCGACTAGCGGCGATCTTGGCCATCTCCGCGGCGAGGCGTGACTCAATCTCGTCACCGTCCCATTCACGAAAGGCACCTTCGGAGACAATCAGTTGCGTGGGAGCATTGGGCGGACAGCGGCGGGAGACGCGCGGCCGAAGCCGGGCGGTGACGAAGACTAACGGCATCGCCATATGCAGACGGCGCGCGAGGCGCCGGATGAGAAAGTCGAGTTCGGGCTCTTCGTGAGCGGTGACGAATCTTTGAGCGAGTGCGCTGGGCATGACCTTAGGCAGATCAGCGGAACGTGGCCCCTGCTTCTTGCGAGTCTAAGGAGTTTTGCGGCAAATTGCGCCCACAAAATTTTGTCAGGGCCGATCCACTTTTTTTATGATGCCGAGCGCGGCCAGAGTGAATCGGGCCGCCTCCACGCCGCGATATTGGGCTTCTTCAAAGATGGGCAGGCCTGAGACGTCGGAGTTCGCAATACGAAAGTTCGGCCTTTCCGTGGCCTTTCGCCAGGCTTCGCTCTCGGTAAGGAAACCCGGGCGAGGGCGCCGCATGGCGTGGCCTTGGCGAAAGATATCGATCCTGGACACAACTTTCCGTAGGCCCGGATGGGCACGTTCGAGATCGGTGAGAATCGCTTCTTTCCAGAAGTTCCAATCTTGCGACTGCAGCCGGCGGCGCTGGTTGAGGGCGGGGCCGGTAAGGGGCAGATAGTAAGTCCAGACGGCGCGGTTGACGCGGGAGGCGAGCGTCTGGTGGGTGGCGTTGACGTAGCCGAGGGAGGGCGAATCGTAGATGACATTGTCCCAGGCAGTTTCGATGGGCTGCTCGATGACGAGGTTCGCGGTGAGCCAGGGCGAATATTCGAAATTGGGCTTGGGCAAGCCTTTCATCAGATAGGGCAGGACGAAGGAGGGCGCGGCATAGATGATGGCGTCGGCTTCCACGTTGAAGCCGGTAGTGCGCAGGTGCCAGCGGGTGCCGATGCGTTCGATCGCCCGGGTCCAGACGGTGGTGACGATGTGCGCCTTCAGTTGTTCGGCGAGGCGGCGGGCAATCCAGCCGTTGCCTTCGGGCCAAGTGAACGGGCCCTTGGCGGAGTGCTGGCGCGCGGCGTGATAGTGGATGCCAGCCCAGGCGGAAGTTTCGGCCGAAGAAGAGCCGTAGTCGTCGCGGCAGCCATAGTCCACTTGCCAAGCGAGGTAGGGCGAGGTGAGCTTTTGCTGCACCAGCCAGTCGCGCATGGAGAGTTGGTCGAGCGCACGATCGGGCGGCTTGCCCAGCGCCATGGGCAGTTGGAATTGGCCGGTGTCGGCGAACTCCTCCATGCGGGCCTCGAAGGTATGGCGCTGGTCGCGATCGGCTTTGGTGGTACCGGCTTCGGGGTCGAGTCCCCATTGCCAGCGGCCAT
>JBBQQS010000286.1:0-6837 GCA_038215525.1 Bryobacterales bacterium | reverse complement strand
TGAGCGGATGCTCAGGGCTCGTCAGCCATTCGGCAAATGCGAGCCGCATGCCGGAGGACGCGCCCTGCACGCTGGCGGGCTTCCGAGCATCGGCGCCCGCTTCCGGCGACAGCACCGTCAGAAAGCCCGGTTCTACCTTGGGCCCCGGCGCATCGGCACTGCCACGCTGCAGCAGGCGAATCACCGGCGGCGTGCCGACGTCCCACATCGCTTGGATCTTAGGCAGCTTGCGCCGATCGGCCTCAATGGCCACGATCTGCGGGTCCTTCGCGAAGTCTTTCTTCAGGCTCGCGAACTTCCCTGCGAGGTACTTCTGGATCGCGTCGCGCTTATCCGCCGCCAACGCTAACGCCGTCTTCACGTCCGCGCGAATCGCCTCCGGCACGGTCTTCAGCTTCTCGTCCAGCAGTTGGGCTTCGATCGGCTTCAGCCGCTCATCGACGGCGAGATTGTGCTTCTCAATCTCCTCCTGCTCGGCCTTGGTGACCGTATAGAGATGACGGTTCTGCGGCTGGATCCAATCGGTGGGATTGTAGGCCGTCGTGAAGAGCGCCAGGAAGCGATAGTAGTCGCGCTGCGGAATCGGATCGAACTTATGCGTATGGCAGCGCGCGCAGCCCACCGTCAGGCCCAACGTACTGCTCGACACCTTGTCCACCAGCTTAAACAGCGCCTCATAACGCTCCACCGGAAGGTTGCTGATGTCCTCTTCGGTAATGTCGAGGATCGTGCGTAGATAGCCCGTGGCGGCCAGCAGTTGGTTGATCTCTGGAGTGCGCGACGCAGCGTTGCGCCAGTCGACGAGTTCGTCGCCCGCCAACTGCTCCGTCAGAAAACGATTCCAGGGCTTGTCGGCATTGGTCGCCTCAATCACATAGTCGCGATAGCGCCACATCCCGTCGGCGTATTCGGCCTTCTTGGGGTCGAAGTCCTTGCCCGTGGTGTCGACATAGCCCGCCGCATCCAGCCACTGCCGCCCCCAGCGCTCGCCATACCGCGGCGACGCGAGCAGACGATCCAGCAAATTCGAGTAAGCCTGAGGTGACTTATCTCGCGCAAAGTCATCCACCTCGGAGGGCGTCGGCGGCAGGCCAATCAAATCGAGATAAGCCCGCCGCACCAGCTTCTCCGCCGACGCCTGCGGACTGAACGCGAGCCCCTTCGCCTTCAACTTCTCGAGCAGTAGCGCGTCAATCGATCTCAAACCCGCCGTCGGCATTTGCGGCTTTCGAAAAGCCCAGAACTTGCGCTGCTCGGCCGTAATCGGCGGCGCCTCCAACGGACTGAACGGGCGATTCACTGATGAGAAGCCCACCAGGTCACTAAACTCGCCCCGGTCAATCCATTCCCGCACCGAAGCGAGCTCCACCGCCGTCAGCTTCGGGCCCTTGGGCGGCATGCTGCCATTGGAAATCCGGCGCACCAGCAGGCTGCGATCGGAAAAGCCCTCCACGATCACTGGACCCGATGCACTCCCCGCCAGCACCTCCGCCACCGTGCTCAGCTTCAGTCCCGCGGCCGCGCTCGGCATGCCGTGGCAGCCCACACAACGCGCCGTGATCACCGCCGGTACAGAGACCTCCTTGCGCACCGCGTCGGAAGGCGCGCCCGCCACAATCCACTGCTTGATGGTCTCCAGATCGCCATCCGGAATCTTCTGCCCATAGATCGCCGGCGGCATTTGCCGCGAGGACACCTTCTTCCAGAGCAAGCTCTCCTCGGGCTTCCCTTTCACGATCACCGGGCCATTGAAGCTGCCGCGCAGCGTGCCGGCCGCCGTCCGCAGGTCGAGCCCCAGCTTCGGCGAACTTTGCCCATGGCAGGTGAAGCAGTATTTGGTGAGGATCGGCAGCACGTCGCCCTCAAAGCGCGGTTCTGCGGCGAGAGGCATCGCCAGCAGAAAGACCAGTAACCTCATGCAATCAACTCCAGCACTGGCTTGGCGCCCGTCACCGTCACATCGGCCGGCGTTTCCATCCGGCCGCCGTGTGGATACTGCACGCGCGTATGGTCCAGCCCCAGTTGCCGCAGCAGGGTCGCAATCAAGTCCGGCACGGGTACGCGGTTCACGACCGCCTTGTAGCCAAACTCATCGGTCGCGCCATAGATCAAGCCTGGCCGAAAGCCGCCGCCCGCCAGCCACAGCGTGAAAGCGTTGCGATTGTGGTCGCGCCCGTCGCCGTTTTGCGTCGTCGGCAAGCGGCCGAACTCACCGGCCCACATGACGATCGTGCTATCCAGCAAGCCGCGACTCTTCAGGTCACTCACCAAAGCGGCCGCGCCCTGATCCGTCTCGCCCGCAATCTTGTGCATATCGCGCTGGATGTTATCGTGATGGTCCCAGGGCTGCCCCGGGCTGGTCGTCACCTGCACGAAGCGCACGCCTTTCTCAATCAGCCGCCGCGCCATCAAGCACCGCCGCCCATAGGCGCCGCTCTTCGGGTCATCGATGCCGTAGAGCTTCTTGGTGGCCTCGCTTTCGCCATCGATATTCAGCACCTCGCCGGCCGCCAATTGCATTCGCGCCGCTAGTTCAAAGTTGCGGATCCGCGCTTCGAGCTCCAGCTCGCCCGGATGCGCGGCCAAGTGACGCTCATTCAATTTCGCCAGGAGCGAAAGCGTCTCGCGCTGCGCCCCCTCCGGCTGGGGCAACGGCGGGTTCAGGTGGTGCACCGGCGCACCCTTCATGCTGAACTCGACGCCCGAGTACAACGCCGGCAGATAGCCATTCGCCCACAACTGCTTGCCGCCGATGGTGTAGCCGGTGGGGTCGCGCAGCACGACATAAGCCGGCAGACTTTGGTTCTCGGTGCCCAGCGCGTAGCTGACCCAGGCGCCCATCACCGGACGACCCGGAAAGATCTTGCACGTCAGCAGCATGTTCAGCGCTTCAAGGTGGTTGTTGTGCTCCGTATGCATGCTGCGGATGAAGCACAGGTCATCCACGATCTTCGCGGTATGCGGCAACATCTCAGAGACGTCCATTCCGCATTGTCCGTGCTGGCGAAACGTGAAAGGCGAGGGCAGCAGCGTGTTGACGTTGTTCGGCTGATGGATCTCCACGCCCCCCGGCAGCGGCTGTCCGGCTAGCTTCTTGAGCAATGGCTTCGGGTCAAACAGGTCCATCTGGCTGGGCCCACCATTTTGCACCAGTTGGATGACCGCCTTGGCCTTCGCGGGAAAGTGCACCGGCCGCGGCTTCAGGTGATTCGGTGGAGTACTGCCACGCAGCAAATCCGCCAGCACCAGGCTACCGAAGCCGAGCGTCGTGCTTTCCAGAAGGCGTCGACGAGAGTAAAGTTCCACAGGTTGCTCGCCACAGTCTATCAATTCCGCGTCACTCACTGACAGGCCAGGAGGCCTGTCCTACACTCAACGCCCGAAAGTATCGCAAGCCGCCAACGACCCACTCTCCATCCCCGTCTTGAACCACTGCACCCGCTGCGCCGCCGACCCATGCGTAAACCGCTCTGGCGAAACCCGGCTCCCGCTCATCTGCTGAATCCGGTCATCCCCCACCGCCGCCGCCGCCCCCAACCCGGACTCCACATCGCCCTTCTCCAACAAATTCCGCTGCGCCGTCGAGTGTCCCCAAACCCCGGCAAAGCAATCCGCCTGCAACTCCATCCGCACCGAAAGCGAATTCTCCTTCGCCGGATTCGCCTGCTGCAACCGCCGCACCTGGCTCTCAATCCCCATCAACTTCTGGATGTGATGCCCCACCTCATGCGCCAACACATACGCCTGCGCAAACTGCCCCGGGGCCCCAAACCGCCGCTTCAATTCGTCATAAAAGCCCAGGTCGATGTACACCTTCTCGTCCGCCGGGCAGTAAAAAGGACCCATCGCCGACTCCGCCGCCCCACACCCCGACTGGGTCCCATCGCGAAACAGCACCAGCTTCGCCCGTCGATAATTCGGCACCGTCTGTTCCATCGTCCGCTGGACGTCGTTGAAGACGAAGGTAACGAACTCCACCTGCGGCTGTTCTGCCTGCGTGCGGGCCGGATCCGCCGAACTCGCCACGGGCGCGTCACCGCCGCCGAGGAAGGGCGAGACCAGGTCGCGCTTAAAGACCAAGCTCAGCACGCCGAGCAAAATCAGCCCCCCCACCCCCACCCGCGCCCCGCCAAAGCCACCCCGGCCACCCCCCTGATCGCGGCGATCTTCAATGTCATCGCTACTCTCACCCCGGTTCCACTTCATGGCAACTCCTATCCGCCAGCGTTATAGAAGCGTCCAGCTTAGCCTTTAGTTTATCCATTCCGCGCCGGCCAGCAGCCGAGAATTTGGTCGAACCAGTGTGCAGCCGCAAACGAAGTGAGCCAAGGACCCGCCTGGCCCTGCTCCTTTAACGGCGGGCTTCAACCCGCGCGGAGCTTTAGCGCCGCTTCTTCCTGCAAGCTTCCAGAAACGTTTCAACCTAAAGGGCGACCGCTTCTACGCGCAATTCCGCTTAGAAGCCTTTAAAGTCTTCAACCGCACCCAATAGGGCCCAAACTCGGGTGGCCAAACCATCCAGGATCCCAACTTCGGCGTCTGGCAAAACCAGACCAATACCTCGCGCTGGATGCAGTTAGGGCTGAGGCTCTACTTCTAGGCCCCGGCGCCAGCCCTTAAGCCCGCCGTTTTACGCGGTGGGCTTACTTCTTCTTGGTTTTCTTCGCCTCGACATTGGCGGCGTGGCGGCCACTCGGGTCACCGTGATCCTGGATGCCGCCGGCGGGGTTCAGTTTGTCGAGCGCGGCTTGGAGCCGTTGGCGCGCGGCCCTAGCTTTCGGATCGGCGGTATCGTTCGGAATTACCGGCTCGGAAAAGGGTGCCTGACTCATATCCGAAAGCTGCCCGGCTTGGTTCAGTTTCCACTGGCCGTCGCGCACGTACCAATTGCTGGCCAGTTGGATGAAGATCCAGTCGCGGGGCTTACCGGGCTTGCCTTGCCACTGGGGAGCCAGACTCTGGCCATCGATGACCGTGTTGGCCGGCAGTTTAGCGCCGGCGAGTTCGGCAAAGGTCGGGAAGAAATCGGAGGAATCCGTCAGGTCGGCCGTCACCTTGCCCGCTGCGGTGTGGCCGGGCCAGTTGACGATCAGGGGTACCAGCGCCCCGCCTTCCAGCATGGAACCCTTTTCGCCCGAAAACCGTTTACCGCCCACCGTGGACCGGGCAGCGGACCCCTGAGCAGTGCCGTTGTCGCCCGCAAAGACGATCAGGGTATTCTCGCGTAGCTTCAGCCGGTCCAGTTCGGCCACCAGTTTGCCGACCAGTTTATCCATGTAATTGATATTATCCGTGTAATGGTCGCTACCCGGCGTGCTGTCCGGCGTCGCCAGAATCTCGCCGTGGACATGCGACATGCTGTAGTAAACGTAGAAGGGATCGTTACGGTGCCGCGTGACAAACTCCACCACGAAGTTATGCATCACATCCGGCATATACTCCTTGTCACCTAGCGCTAAGGATTTCCCGTTGAGTAAGTAACTCTTACCCCGGGGCTGGGTGTTCCAGTAAGTGCCGCTACCTTTGAATTGCAGATACTCATCGAAGCCGAATTCGGCGGGACCCAGCGGAAGTTGGCCCCACTTTCCGACGCAGGCGTTGGTGTAACCGGCCGCCTTCAAGGTCTTCGGCATCATGGTTTCCACCGACGGCTTCATCTCTCCGGTGGCGTCCTGATTCGTGGCGCCGGTACGGAAGGCGTAACGGCCGGTCAGGATCAGCGAACGCGACGGTCCGCAAAGGGGGGCCGTGTAGGCATTCGTATAGCGAGTGCCGCCGCGCGCCAACTGGTCAATCTGGGGGGTCTTAAAATGATCGGCACCGTAGCAGCTCACGTTCCCGTTGCCGAGGTCATCGGCCAGGATAAAGATGATATTCGGCTTGCGCGTCTGTGCGGTGAGTAAGCCGGCGCCTAAGAGGCTACCGAAGCTTCTTCGAGTTAGTGTTTCCTTCATGAGAGTTAGCCTTTCACCGGCGGCTTGGCGCCGCGCCAGCCGAGCCGCCATTGTTGCATCAGAGTGTCGACCAGTTTGGCGTTGGCGGGTGCCTTGGCGACGTTGGTGTTTTCCTGCGGGTCGGTCTGGTGATCGTAAAGTTCGGTGGCCTGGACGCTCGCGTGATCCTGCCGGTCCACCCAGACGGTGAAGCGATAACGATCGGTCCGCATGGAATAGCCCATCAGCTTCTTGCCGCGCGGATACTGGCTGAAGACGGCGGGCTTCCAGGCGCGGCTGGGATTGTCGAGCAATGGCTTAAAGCTGGTGCCTTCGAGATGCGCGGGCAGCGGCAAACCGGCGAGTTCCGACAGGGTCGGGTAGATATCGACGAACTCCACCAGGGCTTTCGTTTTCTGCCCCACCTGCTTCATGCCGGGCGCCGAAAATAACAAGGGCGCATTGGTGTCGTTTTCGACGTTGCTGTGCTTACACCATTCGCCGTGTTCGCCGAGTTTCCAGCCGTGGTCGCCCCAAAGGACGATGATGGTGTTCTTGCGTAAGTCCAGCCGGTCGAGCTCGTCGAGTAACTTCCCGATCTGAGCGTCGGTGTAACTGGCGGCGGCGTAATAACCATGCTTCAGTTTCCGGGCCAAGTTATCCGGAACCGGACCCTCGGCGGGCATGCCATGGTAATTCCGGAGTTCGCCGCTATTGGTGAGCGCATACTCGGGCGCGTCTTTGGGCCGGTAAGGGTTCGGGGCTAGTTCGATTTTAGCCGGATCGTACAGGTCCCATCAGCCTTGATCCCAAATATGCCAAGGCTCACTATAACTTAGGAAATGCTTTGTATGCTCAACGCAAGCTAGTAGAAGCAGTTTCCGAATATACAGCAGCGATTATC
>JBBQQS010000285.1:0-6846 GCA_038215525.1 Bryobacterales bacterium | reverse complement strand
GAAACTAAAGCTCGGCGATACCGCTTTCTTCCGCGTCGATATCGGTGACGGCGTAGAACTCGATGCCTGGTGCATCACACCGCCGGAGTTTGATGCGACCAAGCGATATCCGTTGCTGGTGCATGTCTACGGCGAACCGGCCGCGGTGACGGTTACCAATGCTTGGCCCGGGGAACGCGGGCTCTTCCATCGTGCGCTGGCCAACCAAGGCTACATCGTGGTCAGCATGGACAATCGCGGCACCCCGGCACCCAAAGGCCGGGAGTGGCGCAAGGTGGTTTATGGCGCGGTGGGCGAGTTGTCGGCGCAGGATCAGGCGGCGGGCTTGAAAAAGCTACTCGCCACCCGCCCGTATCTAGATCCGGCGCGAGTTGGTGTGTGGGGTTGGAGCGGTGGCGGTTCGAATACCTTGAACCTGATGTTCCGCTCCCCGGATCTCTACCAGGTCGGCATCAGCGTGGCTCCCGTGCCGGACCAGACGCTCTACGACACCATTTACCAAGAACGTTACATGGGCCTGCCCAAGGACAATGCCGACGGCTACCGGCGAGGCTCGCCTCTCACGTTTGCCGAAGGACTGAAGGGCAAGTTACTCATCGTCCATGGCACGGGCGATGACAATGTCCATTACCAGGGTGTGGAGAAGCTGATGAACCGGCTGATTGAGCTCGGCAAGCCTTTTGACATGATGGCTTACCCCAACCGGTCGCATTCTATCAATGAAGGGCCGGGCACGTCGTTGCACTTACACTTACTGCTCTCCCGCTATTTACAGGATCACTTACCGGCCGGGCCGCGATGATACGGATGTTGGGGACCCTGCTACTGTTGCCGGGCCTGTATGCTCAAGTCTCAGGCTCAAGCGGACAGGTGCAGGGGACGGTCGCGGATGCGTCCGGCGCCGCAATCGCCGCGGCGGGTGTGGTTCTTAAGAAGCCGGGAACCGGCGCGGCGCGGCAGACGGAAACGAACGCCGACGGTCAGTTTCGCTTCTCAGCGATCTCGATCGGCGAGTATTCTCTCGAAGTAAAAGCTTCCGGCATGGCCACTTACAGGATCGATAACTTTATTGTCTCCGTGGGCCAGACCGTGTCGCAGCGCGTGGCGATGTCGCCGGCGGGAGTAAGTGAGAAGCTGGAAGTTACGGCCGAGGCCGACGCCTTGCAATCGACCGCTAGTACGTCGAGCGTCGCGCTGGGTTACGACCGCATAGAAGAAACTCCCTCGCAGAATCGCAATTACTTGAGCTTTGTCTTTGCCGCGCCCGGCATGTCGCCTTCGGCGGGCGCCAACACGCAGCGGTCCGCGGCGGGAACGCACAACGTGGCCAATGATAGTGGATTCGTCTTTGGCGGCATGCGGGGAAGGAACAACAGTATTTCGATCGACGGTGCCGATAACCGCGACGAAACAACCGGCGCCAACCGCGTGGCCATTGGCCTGGAGATGGTGCAGGAGTTTCGGGTCGCGGGCACTTCGGTGAGTGTCGAGTTCGGCGGCGCTGCGGGCGGGATGGTGAATTTAGTCACCCGTTCCGGCGTCAATCTGTGGCACGGCGACATTACGATGTTTCTGCAAAATGAGTTACTCAATGCGCGCAATGCCGAGGTAACAGACGGGCCGAAGCAGCAGTACCGGCGGTATCAGCCGGGCGTATCATTGCTGGGTCCGCTGCGTAAGGATAAGACCTTCTTCGCGGCGGCCGTCGAAAGCGCCTGGGAATCGGGCCAGGAATGGTCCGAAACCGATAACTCAATTCGCGCCCGCCTGCGCCGGCCGGACCTGACTAGCGGGTTGTATCCCGAAACCGGCCACGATACGGAAAGCTCGTTCAAGCTGAACCATAGTTTCACCCCGCGGCACAATCTAAGCAGCCGCTATGCGTTTTCGCAAGGC
The DNA here is from genome assembly GCA_038215525.1 of Bryobacterales bacterium. Taxonomy (GTDB): domain Bacteria; phylum Acidobacteriota; class Terriglobia; order Bryobacterales; family Bryobacteraceae; genus JALHNI01. Next base: position 4,950 of record JBBQQS010000285.1, on the reverse strand, counting down.
CGCGTGGTCAACGACGTGCTCGGCGTTGAAAACTTCAGCGACTTGAGCGCGCGCGGCAATAGTCTACTGCGGGATCACTCCTGGGTCACTTCCCTCACTTCATCGCTTTCGCCCACCACCGTCAACGACCTGCGCTTTCAATTCGGCCAACGCGGCGCAACCATTACTCCAAACGCCGCTGGACCCATGATCGAGATTCCCGGGGTGATCACTTTCGGCGGCGGTTACCGGCTGAATCAGCAGCGGACCGAGAATCACTACGAGTTAGTAGATAGTTTTAGCCAAGCCATTGGCCGCCACTTACTCATGCTCGGCGGCAGTGTCCACTCGGTGCGCCTCAACGCCCGGCTGGCCAATCGCTTCACCGGCCTCTATATCTTCCCGACGCTCGCCGACTTCGAAGCCGGCCGGCCCGACGTGTTTCTACAAGCTTTCGGCGATCCGCACACGCAACTGAACACCACGCCAATCGGGCTATGGCTGCAGGACCATTGGCAGATCCGCCCGGGTCTGTCACTGGAAGCAGGACTCCGCTTCGACCGGCAGACGATGCCCGCGGGCCTCCCGGCTAGCAGCAGTAACTTTGCCCCGCGCCTGGGCTTCGCCTGGCACCCGGGCGCCAATTCGCCCTGGGTTTTCCGGTCCGGCGCCGGACTCTTCTTTGACCGTTACCCCCTCGGGTTTTTGAACGATGCGTTGCAGAAGGACGGCGTCCGTGGCTTTGAGCAATATGCCACCGGCGCGGTCGCCCAACAGGTGTACCAACTTACTGGTGGCACCCTTCTCCGGACGCCACTGTCTTTTCTTTCGCCAGGCCGCTACAGCACGTCTCAGCATTTCCCCTCCACTTACGGCGCCCGCTTTACGGCGGGCGTCGAGCGCCGGCTCGACAAAGATACGACGGCGTCGATCGAATACACGCTGGGGCGCGGTATCAATTTACCCAGGCTCCGAAACATTGCCGAAGTCCGGCAGCCCAACTACTTACTCGAGCAGTCAGCCCGTTCCGCCTACCAAGGCGCTACGGTAACCTTGAACCGCCGGATGGTGCGCGAATTAACTTACTTAGTGAGTTACACCGCCGCTCGGACCTTCGATAACGCCTCTGACTTTGACGAGCAGCCCAACCTACCCAGCGACCTGCGCCCCGAATGGGCACTCTCCCGGCAGCATCAGTTGCACCGCTTCAGCGGCAGCGCACTCTTTGAGCTGCCTACCGATGACCTGCGCCTGCCCAAGCTGATCAAGGACGCAATCGAAGGGCTCACTTTCGCCCCGATTTATAGCTACGGCAGTCCCCGGCCGCTGAATGTGATCGACACCACGGACTCCCAGCGCACCGGCGCCTACCCGATCTCCTCTCGCCCCTTCGGCCTGGGCCGCAATCCGAACTATGGCCCGGCAATCCATACCTTTGATTTACGCGTCTTCAAGTTCATCCCGGTTTTTGAGGGCCGCGCCAAGTGGAACGTGGGCGTTGAGGCTTTCAATGTCCTCAACCACACCAATTCGCTGCGGGTGAGTCCCTACTATGCGGCGCGCGGCGTGCGACTCAGTAACTATGCACGGCCCATTGAGGTGCTGAACGCGCGCCAAGTGCAGTTATTTGCCACCCTCGAGTGGTAATATCTGCCGTTTTCACTTAGAAAAACGGTTGGCCCCAAACCTGCTACATTCCTGGGCATGAAAACGATACTGTTCCTATTATCCCTAACGCTGATGACTTCCTGTGAACGAACCGCGAAAGACGACATGAGGGATGCCGGACACGACTTGAAGGACGCCGCCAAGTCTACCGGCAAAGCCATGGACAAAATGGTCGACAAAACCGCCGACAAGGTGCAGGAGGGCGCGCAAAAGGTGAAGGACAAAACCAAGCCGTAATAGCGATTCAAGAGCACCGCGACGGGATTGCTAATCCTTTCGCCCGACGACCGGCTCAGCGAAGTGATCGGCAAGGCCGAGGAGTATTACAACTGGGGCGTCCCAATGGTTTGGATTCTGGACCCCCTCCTCCCCACCGCCTGGGAATTCCCCGCCGGCGGACGCATCCACGAAGTGCCCCAAGGCGGTTCACTCACGGCCGAGGGGATCGCGATTCCGCTGTCCGAGCTCTTTTCCGTCTTGGATTGATTCGGGCCGCCGCCAATCCTTGCCGAAGGTTCCTCAGTAACCGCGTGCAAGGCACCTACGCGCTCCTTGCGTGGCCTTTTGGCGAAGTACGGCCCAGCGCAGTCGGCTGCAGAAATTGATGAAAATCGGGCCGAGATGCTCGCCAACTTCCCTCGTTCGGACGTTTCGATGATCGGCTTGAGGGAAGACAAATGGCAGCAGTTCGAAGGGATCATTTAACTTCGGCAGTTCACGATCTTCAAATGCCGATTTTTCAGGTCATCGATAGCGTCCCGAGCCCTTAGAAATTTATAGAGACGTTTGGTCGACATATTGCGAAGGTAACAGGATCGTTGCCCCCCTACCGCCGAATCTTCCCAATCTCCCCCGCCAACAAAGCCCGCCCATAAACCGCGACCTCATCCAACCAACCTGAGTAACCCACTCCCAGCCGCAAAGTCGGCTTGCCGGCTTGCCAAGTGAAGGGCTCCTTCACCAACGACGAGGTCCCCTGCAGCGCCCCATCCAAATACAACCGCGCCTCCCCCTTGCCGGACCCCAGCTTTGAGTAAGTAATCGCCACATGGGTCCACTTGCCCCGCGCAAATGGCGGCTGTTTCACTACTACCAGGCGGCCGTTGAAGTCCGGATTCTTGTCCGACTCAATGCCCTTGGGGTTCCAGGCCGAAAGCTCCCCAAAGACTCCTAGCCGGAAGTAGCGTTCGTCCTTGGTGAAATCGACCCATAGCGCCGAATTATTGTAGTCCTTATCCGTCAACTGCAGCGGGTCGACGTAGCCGGGGGCCAGGTCCAACTTCGGGTCCAGTTGCAGGAAGAAGCTGATGGTGCCTTCCACCGGCGAAAGCCCCTGGGCCGGAAAGTAGACGGCCTGGGTGTTCTTCTGAGTGAAATGCAGCGCGCCGTTCTCATGCACCACGCCGGTGCCGGCGAGTCCCGGTTTGCCGGCGTCCAGGTGCTTGTAATCGGGGGCCGAATGGATCCGCCGGTCACCGGGGGATTTCTCGGCATCTACCCCTTGGTTGAAGGAAGCGTGAAAGAGCGGGTCGGCCGCTTGGGCCAGGAGAGCGAACGAAAAGAGGCAAAAGCGCATCCCCACAACATAACCCAACCATTCAATTCCGTCCATCGCGAATTGACGAAAGGAAGATCGCTTAGCGAATATTAAAAGGTGGAAGACATTCACGAGCCCAAAACTCACCTCTCCCGCCGTATCGAACCCGCGCTGACGGGTGAAGGGGCGATCCTGGCCAAAGCCGAGCGCGAACTCGGTTCGGCCGTGGGCTTGGTGGAGTGGCAAGACGGCTGGGAAAAGCCCTTGACGCAGCAGGAACTAGCGGCGTTCTTCGGCGAGCCTGCTCTCCGCTCATCCCTGCCCGGCGCCGCGCAGATTTGGTAGTTTTCAATACCCCCAAGAGGGGGTTGTTGCCGAGTCAGGGTCGTATTGAGTAAACTTATAGGTCTAGGGTTGGGTTCCAGGCTGCTTCCGCGGTCCGTATGTTTTCCCCAAGTCGTCAAAATTCATGGATCAAATGCTTAGCGACGTCGGCGCAATTCTGCTTAGAGCTGTCCCGACCTTCATTCTCGTCATCTTTCTTTTCTTCTATTTGAAGGGCATGTTCTTCGGCCCGCTGGAGAAAGTGCTGGCCGAACGGCGCTCGCGCACCGACGGCGCCCGCAAGCAGGCTAAGCACTCGATTGAAGCGGCAGAGATGAAAGTGGCGCAGTACGAATCGCAACTGCGCGCCGCCCGGACTGAACTTTTCGCCAAAGTGGAAGCCGAACGCAAGCAATGGGCCGACGCCCAAGGCGCCCAAATCGCCACCGCGCGCGACAAGGCGCATGCCCAAGTGAAAGATGCCCGCGCCCAGATCGCCCAGGACGCCAATGCCGCCCGCGCAACGCTGGCTACCCAGGCCGAAGAGCTGGCGGCCCAAATCACGGCCAGCGTGCTGAAGGGGGCCTAACTCCATGGCCAAATTGATTCTCCTTTTCGCCTTAGCCACCTTCGCCTTTGCGCAGGAACATGCCACCCCCGGCGACGCGCACGCCGCCGCGAACGGCGAGCCCGCCCACAAAACCGAAGAGGCCGCCGAGCCCATCGTCTGGGGCATGGACCTCACCGCCTGGAAGTGGGTGAACTTCGGCATCCTCATGATGGGCGTTGGCTATCTCTTCGCCAAGCAGGGCGTGCCCTTCTTTCAGGAACGCGCCACCGGCATTCTGAAGGACATCTCCGACGCCCAGAAAACCAAATCCGACGCCGATGCGCGCGCCGCGTCGATGGAAGCCCGCATCGCGAATTTGGGCAAAGAAATTGAGCAAATGAAGGCCGACGCGAGCGCCGAAATGCAAAGCGAAGGCAAGCGCCTGGAAGCCGAAACGGCGCAGACTTTGGCCAAGGTGCAAGCCTCGGCAGAGCAGGAAATCACCAGCGCCACCAAGCAGGCCAAGGCCGAGCTTTCGGCCCACGCCGCGTCGCTCGCCCTCGAATTGGCCGCCGGCCGCATACGGGCCGGCCTTTCCGATGGCCAGTCCCGCGGCCTCGTCAGCGCTTTCATCCAAGATCTCGAAAAGGTCAAGAACTAAAATACGATGTCGCTAGCCGTAGCCAGCCGATACTCGCGCGCCCTCGCCGAAGTGGTGTTCGCGCCGCAGTGCTCCACCAAGCCCGAGCAGGTGATCGCCGATTTGGACGCTATCCTCGCCGCAATGGCCGGGTCCCCGGACCTGGTGCGCATCCTCCGTTCGCCCGCCGTCTCGCTCAACCAGAAGCGCACGATTCTCGAAAAGCTCTCGGCCCAATTGGGTGGCTCGCCG
>JBBQQS010000284.1:0-6880 GCA_038215525.1 Bryobacterales bacterium | reverse complement strand
GGCCAAGGAGCTTCAGGCTTGGTGTAGACGGGAATCTTGAGGTCCTTCAAGCCGGCGGCGCGGTAGGCCTCCATATGCTTCTCGGCGGACTTGATGTCCTCGGTCATCAGGTCGAGCACCATCAAGCGGCGGGCGATGCGGGCCTTCTCCTGCGGCGTAGCGGCAACGAGCACACGCTCGTAGGCGGCGCGCGTGCCAGGGTCACGGCGCTGATCGAGAAACTCGGCCCAGGCAGCCAGATCTTCGGCGGAGGCGTTGGGCGCTCCAGCCGTACGGCGTAGCAATTCTCGCGCGCCGGCGCTGTCACCCACCTTTTCCAATTGCCGGGCGCGCGTCGAGGTTTCGCTGGCCGCGAAGCCCAGCGCGCTCAATCCGACGCCCAACAACATTAATCGCCAAGTAGAAAGCATGCTCTTCAACCCTTCGATTCGATCCCTAAGCAGTCTGGTCTTGTGACAACGGGCAGCCAACACCCACCACATACCTTGTGTATAGAATTCTATTCCAGATTCAGCCCCAACGGTTACGGGCGCATTCTCTATTTACGAAAAAGTTGATGCATCGGGCGTTGACCCATCTGCTAATTTTTTGGTTACAGTGCGCACTTTACCTATAATCGTCAGTACATGAGAGCCCTTTTTGTATGGATGTTTCTGAGCGCTGGGATGTTGGCGGCCCAGCCGTTGAGTGAAGATTTGGGCGCCCCCGGACTGTGGCAGGCTTGGAAGCGGGCGCAGACGACGGCCCGGGTGCTCTACATTACGGCGCATCCGGACGACGAGGACGCGGCGACGCTCACCTACCTGGCGCGCGGAGTGGGCGCAGAAGTGACGCTGCTGTCGATCACACGGGGGGAGAGCGGGGCCAATGTGATCACGGGCGACTTCTTCGATGCCTTGGGCAAACTACGCGAAGTGGAGCTCGAGAAGGCCGCCCAGTATTACGGCGTGACGGTGCGCCATACGACGTACACGGACTTTGGCTTCTCAAAAAACGTGGCCGAGACGTGGCGGGTTTGGGACAAACAGAAGTTGCTAGCCGAGGTGCGGCGGATTTGCGACGAGGTGCGGCCGCAGGTGGTGATGTCGCGCTTTCAGGGCACCGCGCGGGATGGGCATGGGCAGCATATCGCCGCGGGAGAGATGGCAAAACTGCTGTTCGCGTCGCCCGGCAAGTGGCGGCCTTCGAAGCTCTACACTGGCAATTGGGGCGAGAATGAGCCGTGGACGGTTGCGCCGCCGGTGGACACGTTCGACCCGGTGCTGGGTCGTACGTATGCCGAAATCAGCATGGAAGGCTACCGGCAGCATCGATCGCAGGGGATGGACCGGAGCCTACCCTTCATGCGGCGTCCGCGTTTCTATCGGCTGGAAGGCACGCATGTGGGCGCGGCGGACAAGGAACAGAGCTTCTTCGAGCGTCTAGGCCGCGAAGCCGAGCCGCCGCTCGAGATCCAGGTTGCGTTGCGGGACGTGGGGAAGGCTTTGCGCTTGGAAGATCCGGCCCCGATGGTGCCTCTGGTCGAGCGTGCCCTGGCGATTGCGCTGAAGCTTCAGGATCATGAGCTTGAGCTCAAGCTGGGTGAACTGCGTGGACGGGCACAAGGCACTTGGCGCCCCGGAACGAAAACCGAAACGCCGGGGGCACCGATTTCTGTCAGCTTCGCGGGCCAGGTCGGCGTAGTGCCCTTGGGGAAGAGTGAGTATCAGACCACGGTGGTGCTGCGGAACTTGTCGAAGGACCCGGTGGCAGGGCGTTTGCGGGTGACCGGTCAGAAGGTGGTCGACTTCCGGCTGGAGCGCGAGGGCGAGGAGCTGCGGCTGTCCTTCTCCGTCTTGGTCAATAAGGCGGCGGACTATCCGCTGGAGGCGGTGGCCGTGGTGGGTGGCAAGGAGTACGCGACCGAGGTCCGCGCGATTGCGGCCCCCGGCTTGCGGACGACCTACCTGCGGAAGCCGGCGCGGCAAGTGGTGCGGGTGGTGGACGCCAAGGTTGCACCGGGGTTGCGGCTGGGCTATGTGATGGGGACGGGTGACGAGGTGCCTGAGGCGATCCGCCAGTTGGGGGTGCCGGTCACGCTCCTGAGCCCGGAGGACGTCGCCACGGGCGACCTGAAACGATTCACGACCATCCTGCTAGGCATCCGGGCCTACGCCGCGCGAGAGGATGTGAAGCAGCACAATCGCCGTCTGCTCGACTTCGTGTCGCAGGGCGGCACGCTGATCGTGCAGTACAACACGCCCGAGTTCGACAACAACTACGGGCCCTATCCCTACACGATGACGGCGCGGACGGAGGAAGTGAGCGAAGAGAACTCGCCCATGCGTCTACTGAAGCCGGATCATCCGGTCTTTCGCTCGCCGAACGCAATCTCCTTGGCGGACTTCGATGGCTGGACGGAGCAACGGGGCTCGAAGTTCTGGATGACTTGGGCGGCTGAGTACACGCCGCTGGTGGAGACGCACGATACGGGTCAAGCGCCGCAGGAGGGCGGGTGGCTCGAGGCTCGCTACGGCAAGGGGCTCTATGTGTACTGCGCCTACGCTTGGTATCGCCAACTGCCGGCAGGCGTGCCGGGGGCGTATCGGCTGTTCGCGAATCTGCTATCGCGGCGGCCTTAAGTCATGCTAGTGTGTACACAGAGTACGCAATATGGAAACTGCAAAGATCGGCATGCGTGAGTTTCGCCAGAATCTAGCTGGCTACCTGGAAGGCGGACGGCCGCTGGCCATCACCCGCCACGGCGAGACTTTGGGCTTCTTTATTCCTGCCCAGAAGCGGGACCGCGCGGCGGACCTGGAAGCCATGCGCGCCGCGGCGAAGGAACTCGATACGATGATCGCAAGCTGGGGCTCCTCCGAAGACGAACTCATGCAGGAGTACAAGGAGATCCGTCGAAACAGCCGCGAGAAGAAGCGGAATGGCCAATAGTGCCATCGTCCTTGACGCCAACATTCTGATTCGCGCGGTGCTCGGCAAACGGGTTCGCCATCTTTTGGAAATTCACTTCGGCAGGGTCTCCTTTTTGGTCCCTGAGACAGCCTACGCGGAAGCTGAGGAGCACTTGGCGCTGCTCGTGGCTAAGCGTGGCGGTGATGCGCAGAAGGCGCTGGCTGCCTAAAATCCCTGGCTGCCCTGTGCACCCTCGTGAGCGTGGACAGCTACGAAGACTTCTCGGGCGAAGCTCGAAAACGGCTGGGCCAGCGCGATCCCGAAGATTGGCCAATTCTCGCCGCCGCCCTCGCCATCGGCTGTCCGATCTGGACGGAAGACACCGACTTCTTTGGTTGTGGCGTCGCGACGTGGACGTCGGCCAATATCGAAATTTTCTTAAGCAAGACGGCGCTCGCTTAGAATGAAAAAGGCAAGCCACCTGACGCCCCCAACCCCTGTCAACTTCGAGCCCAGCTTCATTTGGAGCCGAGCGACGAATCGATGCGAGTACTGCCATGTGCCGGACATCTATGAACGCCAAAGGATGGCCTATGAAGATAACTACCGTTGGTGAGGTACTGTATTGGTCATACGCGAACTTAGCCATGGCGCACTCCGCGGTTACGGAGCAGGTGGGCGAGTACGGTCGGATGCAATACATGATTCGTGCCCGGCTTTACTCCGGGCTGAAACAACGAACCATGAGGATCGGCCCGCTGGCTGACGATGAGCGCTTGAAGATGGTGCTCCCGCAGGCTTGTGGCTATTGTGGTGGTCGTGAGCGATTGTCGGTTGACCATCTGATCCCCACGAAGCGGGGCGGCGCGAACGTTGGCGATAACTTAGTGTGGGCCTGCCGTTCCTGCAATAGCTCCAAGTGCGCGCGAGACATGCTGGAATGGTTGGCGGAACGAAACGAGTTTCCGTCACTCCTCCTCCTGCGCCGTTATCTGAAACTGGCAATCGAGATGGCTCGCGAGCGGAGCGTAATGAACCTATCCCTGGCGGAAATACCTGACCTGCCATTTTCCTTAGCGGCAATTCCAAGGATATTCCCTCCGCCGCATAAGTTACGCCTATGGGTGATTCCTCTGGAATAGGCAGTTCATAGCCGGCGCGGCAGGGTGAGGAATGGTGGTAGGAGGGTAGCGCGCTAGCCTGCCGCGCGAGCGGCGGGGCACTCGGGCTTAGCTTTTCGACGCGTCGTAAGTCGTCATGGGCTCCCCTTGTTCGTCGAGGACGTAGCGGATGACGCTGGCTAAGGCGGCACCCTGTACATGACGCACGTCGCCGCCGCTGGTCCAGAAGTGTTGGCGAGTGGTCCAATGCTGCTCGAGAACTCGCGTGCTGTAGGCTTTCCACTCGCCGATGACTCGGGTTGGCGGCGCATCTTCGGCTTGCACGACGGCGTGGACGTGCTCGATCCGCACATGGAGCGCGATCAAGCGCCACTGGCGGTAGTTGCAGGTTCTAATGATCTCGTCCCGCACCGCCTCCCGATCTCTCAGGTGGTCCATCTGAAAGGGCGGCTCAGCTATCGGCTTTTTCGCGAAGTTGGCCAAGGCTGGCCGTGGCGCGAGTCTTCCTTCGTGACGGTCGATGCTGCCGCGAGCGTCTCCAGGAAGATGCGTCCCGTAGGTGGTGAAGGTGAGGAGGTAAATCATGGGCCTAGCGGGGCACTCGGGCTCAGCATTTCGATACGATCTCGTCCCGTACGGCCTCTCGATCTCTCAGGTGGTCCATTTGAAATGGCGGCTCAGCCATCAGCTTTTTCGCGAAGGTGGCCAAGGCTGGCCGTGGCGCTAGTCTTCCTTCGTGACGGTCGATGCTGCCGCGAGCGTCTCCAGGAAGATGGGTCCCATAAGTCGTGAACGTGAGGAGGTGGATCATGGGGTGCCCCGCCGCTTGCGCGGCAGGCTAGGCAGGGCGAGGCACGGTGACGCGATGACCGGTCTAGCTGAGGTCGTAGGACCGGAAGAAGTAGCCGAGCTCACGCGCGGCCGAAGCCGGCGAGTCCGACCCGTGGGAGGCGTTGCGCTCGATGCTTTCGGCGAAGAGCTTGCGGACGGTGCCTTCGTCGGCGTTGGCCGGATTCGTCGCGCCCATCACTTTGCGCCAGTGAGCCACGGCGTCCTCGCGCTCAAGGGCCAGCAGGACGCGGGTCAAAGTTCTGGATGACGTGGGCGGCGGAGTATACGCCGCTGGTGGAGACGCACGATACGGGTCAAGCGCCGCAGGAGGGCGGGTGGCTCGAGGCTCGCTACGGCAAGGGGCTCTATGTGTACTGCGCCTACGCCTGGTATCGCCAACTGCCGGCAGGCGTGCCGGGGGCGTATCGGCTGTTCGCGAATCTGCTATCGCGGCGGCCTTAGGCCGGGAGGGTAAAAAATATGAAGATAACTACCGTTGGCGAGGTATTGTATTGGTCGTATGCGAACTTAGCCATGGCGCACTCCGCGGTTACGGAGCAGGTGGGCGAGTACGGTCGGATGCAATACATGATTCGTGCCCGGCTTTACTCCGGGCTGAAACAACAAACCATGAGGATCGGCCCGCTGGCTGACGATGAGCGCTTGAAGATGGTGCTCCCACAGGCTTGTGGCTGTTGCGGTAGTCGTGAGCGTTTGTCGGTTGACCATCTGATCCCCACGAAGCGGGGCGGCGCAAACGTTGGTGATAGCTTGGTGTGGGCCTGCCGTTCCTGCAATAGCTCCAAGTGCGCGCGAGACATGCTGGAATGGTTGGCGGAACAAAACAATTTTCCGTCGCTCCTCCTACTGCGCCGTTATCTGAAACTGGCGATCGAGATGGCTCGCGAGCGAAACTTAATGAACCCACCGCTGACGGAAGTACTGAATCTGCCATTTTCGGTAGCGGCAATTCCAAGGACATTTCCCCCGCCTCATAAGTTACGCCTATGGGTGACTAGCCTGGATTAAGCGGTTCATGGCCGCTGCGATTTCATTCGGTTTGGCCCTTCGAGTCGCGGGCACAACTCGGACAGGAAGACACGCCGTTGTTCGGCGACCCGGCGACGTCGTTTTGGGGCGGCGAAGTTCGGGCAGATGGGGTCCGGTGTCGGCCCGCGGAACATGCAGCTCGGGCTGAAGAACTACTTTTAGGGCGATGGCTCTTCGGCTCAGGCCGATCGCAAAACTTCGTTGCCAGAGCCTTGCCGGTAGCCTTCCAAATCGAGCGTCACATAGTGAAAGCCCAGGGGCTTGAAGATCTTCACCAGCGCCTGCGCCATCCCTGAATTGAGCGCCATCGGCAACTCTACCGGGTCAATCTCCACGCGCACCAGCTTCTCGTGGAAGCGCACCCGGAACTGGGAGAAACCCAAGGCGCGGATCGCCTCTTCGCCCACTTCCACCGTCCGCACGTTCTCCTTGGTGACCGCGGTGCCGTAGGGAATCCGCGAACTCAGGCAAGCGGACGCGGGGCGGTTCCAGGTCTCAAGCCCTGCCATGCGCGATAGCTCACGGAGTTCGGCCTTGGTGAGCCCGGCCTCGACGAGGGGGGCTTTGACGGAGTAGATCTTGGCGGCATTCTGACCGGGCCGATGGTCGCCTAAGTCGTCTTTGTTCACGCCGTAAATCAAGGCGTCGAAGCCACGTTCGGCAGCCACATTTTCCATCACGCGGAAGAGCTCTTCCTTGCAGTAGAAACAACGATCGGAGTTATTGGCCGAATAAAGCGGATTCTCGAACTCGAGCGTCGACACATACTCGTGGCGAATGCCGTGCTCCTCAGCGAAGCGCTCGGCATCGCGCTTGTGGGCGACAGGCATGGAGGCCGAGTCGGCGGTGAGGGCAAGACAGTTGTCGCCGAGCACCTGCTGGGCGGCCCACGCGAGATAAGCCGAGTCCGCGCCGCCGGAGTAAGCAATCAGGACTCGCTTGAGGTCGCGCAGAATGGCGAAGAGCTGGTCCTGCTTTTGCGTCAG
>JBBQQS010000283.1:0-6897 GCA_038215525.1 Bryobacterales bacterium | reverse complement strand
GGGGAGAATTTATCTTCTTCGACAGGGGGCGCAACTCGGCCACGGGTTCGCCTCGGCGTTCAATCACGATGATCGCGCCGGCGGCAGCCTCCCGCACGAGCTCGGAAGTGCGGATATGGAGATCGCGAATGGAGGCCATGTGCTACATTGTAGCATTATGAGGCGGTTACGGCCTGCGGCACGTTTCGGGTGGCGCACGCAGCCAGGAATCATGTTAGCTTGGCTAAAGATGGCGATTCTCCTCACCAATCCGCCGGTCACCATCGCCGCCGAAGGCCTTCCGCACAAGACCTGGACCCGGCCTGAGGTCGACGTCCTCGAATCCACCGGGCTTTTCGCGGGGCTTCGTTTCGAGCTCATGGACGGAGAACTGATCGCCAAAATAGGCAAGAAGCGAAAGCACGTCAGTTGTACGCGGCAGACCGTGATTGCCCTCGAAGCCGTTTTCGGGGCTGACTTTGTGAATCAGGAAGCGCCGATCGACGTCTCAGCGGCTGACAATCTCCGCAACGAACCGGAACCCGACGTGATCGTGCTGCGATGCGCTTCCCGCCAACTCGAGGCCAATCCTCAGCCCAGCGACGTGCTGCTGGTGGTCGAGATCGCCGACACCACGCTGCGTCATGATCTCGGTAGCAAGGCAGCGCTTTACGCCCGCGCCGGCATTTTGAGTACTGGGTCCTCGACATGAATGCGCGCCGGCTGCACGTTTTGCGCGAGCCCTCCGCCGGGGCCTATCAATTGCAACTTGAGTTAGAGGAATCCGACAGTTTCTCGCCAGTCGCCAAACCCGTCCCCATTTCGGTAGCCAGCCTACTCGTCTGAGTCAAGACGAGTTTCCATATTCTTATCAACCACTTAAGCCAAATTCCTTGCTCCCGCCTGCTACCCTGGAAGTATCCCCAAAGAGTGGGACCGGCCTCATGGCCGGTCGATAGGAAACCGTGAATCCAACCACTGACCCAATAGAATCAACAACTCCCGGGTTCGTTTCGTCAAGTCGGGAGGCGCAGGTGAAGACCTCATCCGTGGACATCCTGCGCTTTCGCCATGGCACCCTCCACGCCGAAACAGACGCCCTCGGCGTCGAAGAGCCCCTCGAGATCCGCCTGGGCGTCTGGCGCGGCACCACGCGCGTCTATCGCAACGTCGTCGTCACGATGCGCACCCCCGGCGACGATGCGGACCTGGCCGCCGGCTTTCTCTTCACCGAGGGGATCCTGCAACAGCCAGGCCAAATCGAAGCCATCGCCGCCTGGGACGCAGCCCTCTCCAACGTCTGGCGCGTCGACCTCGCGCCCGGCGTCGAAGTCGACTGGAAGCGGCTCGAACGCCTCACCTATGCGGCCTCCAGCTGCGGGATGTGCGGCAAGGCGTCCATCGAAATGGTGGCGGCGCGCTTGCCGGCCGTGGCCTTGTCCGAATCGAAGTTCCGTGCTGAGGTGCTAGTGAAGTTGCCCGACCGGCTACAAACTGCCCAAGCGGCATTCGCCTCCACCGGGTCACTGCACGCCGCGGCCCTGTTTACCGCGGAGGGCGCACTGCAAGGCTGCTTCGAGGACGTCGGCCGTCACAATGCCGTTGACAAGCTGATCGGCCATGAGTGGCGCGTGGGGCGTAGCTTGCGCGAAGCCATCCTGCTGGTGAGCGGGCGGGCCGGCTTTGAGCTGGTGCAGAAAGCCGCCATGGCCGGGGTGCCGTTGATGGCCGCCGTGGGCGCGCCGTCCAGTCTGGCTGTCGAATTGGCCGAGGCCGCCGGCATGACGCTGGTGGGTTTTTTGCGTGGCGAGCGCTTCAACATCTATTGCGGCGGACACCGGCTGGAAGTAGAAGCGCTATCCTAGTAAGTTTGGAGGCCTCTGTTGAGTATTGGTTATGCGTTTAGTGCCTTTTTTGGCATCCTGTTCAAAAATCAGATTCCGGACGATGTAGCGGCGGCCTTGGGCTGGGTGCGGCGCGATAGCAAGCCGAAGGTCGCGGAGAAGCCCAAAAAAGAAGAGCCCGTCGTAGGCCCCGGCGATGGGGCTTTGCAGATCTTGGGCATTCTGCAGCGCGATGCCCGCTTAGTGGACTTCCTGATGGAGAACATCGCGCCCTATACCGACGAGCAGATTGGCGCGGCCGTGCGCGGCGTACATGAGCAGAGCCGCCAGACGCTGGAACGGTACCTGCAGTTCGCCCCGGTGATCGATGGCGTGGAAGGTACTTATGCGAAGGTGAACAGCAAGGATCCGGCGGCGGTGAAGCTAATCGGCAACGTGCCGGCCGATGGCAAAGCGGCCGGCGGCACCTTGCGACACAAAGGCTGGCGCGTGACGAAGACCGATTTGCCCCCCATTTTTGCCCACCAGAAGACCGACATCCTGGCGCCGGCGGAAATCGAAATCGCGTAACGGATGAAGCCGGTACTGGGAATCGATTTAGGCACAACAAACTGTGCCCTGGCCTTGGGCGGCGAGCAGATCTCGCTGTTGCCGGTGCCGCAACTGGTGAATCCGGGTGAGATGCAGTCGCCGGATTTGCTGCCGTCGTTTTTGTTTGTGCCGGGTCCCGCGGACTTCCCCGCCGGCTCGACCGCCTTGCCTTGGGACGATGCGCCGCCTTACGTGGTAGGAACGCTGGCGCGCAAGCGCGGCGCCGAGAATGCGGGCCGCCTGGTCTCCTCGGCGAAGAGTTGGCTGTCGCACGCGGGCGTCGATCGCAACGCGGCCTTGCTGCCCGCGGCGGCTCCCGAAGGTGTGACGAAGTTGTCTCCCGTCGAGGCATCGCGCGCTTATCTCGAACACTTGCGCCAGGCTAGCGAACTCGACTTTGCCGCGCATCAGGTGCTCGTGACCGTACCCGCGTCCTTTGACGCGGTGGCCCGCGACTTGACCCTGAAGGCCGCTGCCTTGGCCGGCTGCGGCGACGTCATGTTGCTCGAAGAGCCGCAGGCGGCCTTCTACGCGTGGCTCGAGCGCCACGCCGATTGGCGCGAGCGTATCGGCTCGCGGGACCGCGTGCTGGTGATCGACGTGGGCGGCGGCACCACCGACTTTACGCTCATCGCGGTCGAAGAGTCCCAAGGCGCCCTAGCGCTCGAGCGCTTGGCGGTGGGCGAGCACATCCTGCTCGGCGGCGACAACATGGACCTCGCTTTGGCCCGCTTCCTCGAACAGCGTTTGCCGAAGCTCGATCCGGTGCAGTTTCAGTCCTTATGGCAGCAGTGCCGCGCGGCCAAAGAGGCGCTCTTGTCGAATGAGGGTCCCAATGAACAGCCGGTCACCTTACTGGGCCGCGGATCGTCTTTGATTGGCGGGACGATCAAGGGTCAACTGACGCGGGCTGAAGTCCGGGAGTTGTTATTGAATGGCTTCTTCCCGCAAGTCGCATCGACAGAGATGCCGGAGCGGGCGAAGCGGTCCGGGCTGCAGTCGATGGGCTTGCCCTATGCGGCCGATGCGGCGATTACCCGGCATTTGGCGCAGTTTTTGCGGTCGGTGAAGGCGGGCGTGCTCACAGGGCCGACGCACGTCCTGTTCAACGGCGGCGTCTTCCGCGCGGCGGCCTTGCGCGAACGCGTGCTGACGGTGCTCAACCAATGGCTCGCGGCGGAAGGTGCGGCTCCGGCGCGGGCACTCGAAGGCGAGGATTTGATGCACGCCGTGGCGCGCGGCGCGGCTTACTACGGCGTCATGCGGCAGACGCAAGGCGGCATCCGCATCCGGGGCGGCGTGCCGCGCACTTACTATATCGGTATCGAAGAAAGCTTACCCGCCGTGCCGTTTATTAAGCCGCCGCTCAAGGCGCTCACCGTCGTTCCCTTCGGCATGGAAGAGGGCACCACGCATCGTTTTGCCGAACGGGAATTCGGCTTAGTGGTGGGCGAGCCGGCGGAGTTCCGGTTCTTTGTGTCATCCACGCGGCGGGATGATCCGGCGGGCGAGTTACTCGAGCGGGTGACAGAAGAGCTGGACGAATTACCTGCGATGGAGATTACACTGCCCGCCAACGCGGGGGATGCGGGCGTAATTGCGGCGACCCTAGAGTCCACCGTTACGGAGACTGGGCTTTTGCAATTGTGGATCGTGGCGCGGGATGGGCGACGGTGGAAGTTAGAGTTCAACGTGCGGGAGCGCGGCTAAGTTCTAGTACTGAAGGGCGCTACGCTGCCGAAAGCAAGGAATATTCCCTCACCTTAGTACTTATTTAGCATTTTCTAGGGTTTTTTCTTGCATCGGAGCGGAAAACCAGCTAAATAAGAGGGTAGTTACACTTCCCCCGTGCTAACACTAAAATACACTTTTGAGGCATCGGTTCATGAAATGAGCCGTTTGCTAGCCGAGGAGGGTTACCCCTCTCGGGTGATGTGGGTCCAGCCTGGCCACGTCGTATGTTACCGGCGTCGTTGGTATGTCCACGCGCCGAACGCGATGTTGACGGCGATGGTCGCCCGCTCCTACTTCCGTGCGGGCTTTGATCAGGGCTTGGGCTTAACCGTCGACGCGATTTGTCAGTTGGACGGCACGACGTGTTGCTCCGTGTTTGTGCCGGAGAACGTGGCGCAGGCGCATCGGTTGGGTCTCGACAAAGACGATGTGCGGATGTCGGTGCTGTTGGAGCCGCTGGTGGCGCGGCGGGTGAATAATCCTCTCCTTTGGGCAGTTTTGCGGTGGCTGGGCCGCAAGAACACGCCGATTGTGGCGCGTTTGTTCCGCGATGGTTGATTTACTTTCGGCGACGGTAAAGCTTCAGGGTCGGCCAGGTTTTCACTAACTGATATTGGGCGAGCCATGGCGCAAGCGTGGGGCGGGTGGCGATGGCGAGTGCGGGGTTCAAGGGCCCGAGGCCGTCAGCGATCCAGGTGGGTTGGGTAAGCGCGAGCCGGGCAAGATGCCCTTCCGTTTGCTGGTAACCACTGGGCTGGGCAGAGACTAGGTGGCGATCGGCGAAGACACCGGTGAGGGGTTGGCTCTCAAGATAAGGGGTACCGAGCGACGCGCGCGTGAGGACGTAAAGCTCCGGACGATAGCCCCAGACGAAGAGCGATTCACCTTTCGGAATTTCTTGCGCCGCACGTTGGGTGTCAGCGAAGAGCGCGAGGTCTGGGTTCGTTTGGTTTTGGGCCGCGCGGACATAGCCGGGGGCGAAGCGAATGAGGGGAATCAGGAGTAAGCACAGTGCGCAAAGGGCGCGCCCATTTGCGAGTGAGCGAGCGGCGAGTAGCGCCAGTGGAGGCACTAGTGCGAAGTAATAGCGGGGGAAGAATCGCAGGCCGAGCGCGACTGAGGCGAGCATCAGTAACGGCCAAGCGGCGTAGCGCCAGCTTTCCCGCCTTATCGTGATGGCGGCGCCCACGACCAGCGCGGCGGCAAAGCCCAGCCA
This sequence comes from Bryobacterales bacterium, assembly GCA_038215525.1. GTDB lineage: Bacteria > Acidobacteriota > Terriglobia > Bryobacterales > Bryobacteraceae > JALHNI01. The sequence continues at coordinate 1,533 of JBBQQS010000283.1, read as the reverse complement.
GTTGGCGGTGCGCCGAAAGCCTTCGGGCCAGGGTGAAGCCAGGAAGGTATCGTTCGAGTAAACGGCGCCCCATTGCCACACCTGCTGCCAGTAGTCGCCGGCGGCGCCCAGGGCAGTGAGGGTGAGGGCCAGCGAGAATACGGGGATCGCAAAGCCGGCGAGGAGCATTCCCCAAGCGGCGACGGGTAGGAAGAGCGCGGCGGCGGCGAGGACGAAGAGGCCTTTGGCGTGGGCGCAGAGGGCTAGGCCCGCCATTAGGCCGGCGACGAAGGGCTTGGCGCGCCAAGCGAAGCCCACGGCGAGCAGATGGGGCAGGACGAGCAGCAGGTCCGGCGCGATGGCCATGACTGCGGCGGGAAGCCCGAAGGTAAGGAAGAAGGCGGTAAGGGCGGCGGCTAGGTGCGCTTCCCGCCGCGAGTTCGAACGGGCCTGTATCGCATAGAAGGCGGCATAGGCGCAGGCGAAGATAAAGGTGGCGGAGAGGAGTCTTAACGGCCAGCCATTGTGGGCGCCGCAAAGGAGGTAGAAGAGCATGGCGAGCGGCGGCTTGTCGTACCAGAAGTCTCGGTAAGGGACGAGGCCCTGCAGGATCGCGAGCGCGCCGGACATGGGGTAAGCCTCTTCGACCCAGAGCACGCGCCAATGCGCCATCCGCGTGGCCAGGATGACGAGGAAGAGGCCGAGGCCGAAGCGGACATTCATGGGCCTTTCCAGTGTACTGGCTTTGGTGTTTGCGACTCGTGGAGAGCAGTGGACCGTGGCTCGATTGAGTTGGCGGGCTGGGAGACCGCCCTACAGCGATGGGAACGAAGGCGAGGCATAATAAAGGAGTATGAGTTCGCACGTCGTCGTCCCCAATACGGAAGCCGCTATTCTTGCGCGGATCATCCGCGACGACGATCAGCCTCTCACACCTGACGCCGCCCGGTACTTACTTTCTATGCGTCTGCCGGCTAGCGATGAAGATCGGGTAAACGAGTTGTCGGAGAAGGCACAGGCTGGATCTTTGACCGAGGCGGAAACCCAGGAACTGGACAGTTACCTACACATCGGCTTCCTGCTCGGTGTTCTGCAAGCAAAGGCTCGTGGCCGCCTCCAAAGCGAACCAGGCTTACGGCGGCAGTGAATCGGGAACTGGCGAGGGCCGTTCGCGAACGGGCGGCGGAATGGTGTGAATATTGTCTGCTGCCGCAGTTTGCCCTCCCCTTGCCTTTCCAGATCGACCACGTGGTCGACGAACAGCATCGGGGCGAGAGCTCGTTGCCCAACCTCGCTCTCGCGTGTCCGCATCGCAATCGCTACAAAGGCCCTAACATCGCGGGCATAGATCCGCAGACGGGTGAACTCGTCCGGCTTTTCCATCCGCGGGCCGACGAGTGGGCAGAGGGGCCTGTCCGCCTTCGGGGTCGTCTGTCTCTAACGTTGTAACGTGATCGATCCTTAGGCGGGCTGAGAGCCCGCCCTACTGGCCGCCCTCCCCTCCTGGCCGCCCTACTGGCCGCCCCACTGGCCGCCCCACTGGCCGCCCCACTG
>JBBQQS010000282.1:0-6915 GCA_038215525.1 Bryobacterales bacterium | reverse complement strand
TATCGTGCAGCCGTTCAACGACGCGGGTGCTAGCCTGCCGGTGGGTTTCACTTCGGCCGTCTGGGGGTCCTTGGCTTCGTTCGGTGCGCGGCCATATCCGGGGACGAAGAAATGGTACGGCACCAGCGGCAATAGCTTTGTCGCAGTGGTGGAGTTCGGCAAGCAGGTGCGGGCGCGGGCGATCTCGGCGGGTGGCGAGAGCGGCTTGGCGACGTCGAAGCACTTTAACGATCAGGGACAAAGATACTCCGTGGGTAACCTGCGCGACGTTTACTTTTATCCGGCGCAGTTGAAGGGCCATACGGAACGCGAGTATCGGCCGGGGGAGTAGCGCGGGGCGCATAAGTGATGGAATTTGCCCAAAGCGTTGACGCCGTGTGGTTTGAATGGTGCCCAGTTGTTGGCTCTGCAGCTAGCCGACAAATACTTGTGAAAATTTTCCCGTCGGCGTGGAATTTCTCGCCCGGCGACTTATCCTGAAGGTGATGCGATGGACACTCCTGTTAGCGATGACCGTTGGTTGGCTGAGGGCGCAGGAACCGGAGATCCGGCTGGTGCCCGTGGCGCGTGGCTTGGAGAACCCGGTGGACATTCAGCCCGCCAAGGATGGGAGCCAGCGTCTTTTTCTCTTGCAGCAGAACGGCATCGTCCGCATTTTGCGCGACGGCGCACTGGTGGCTGAACCTTTCCTCGATATTCGCGTTAAAACACGGGCCAATGGAGAGTGCGGATTGCTCGGCATGGCGTTTCCGCCGGGTTATCGCGAAAAGCAGTATTTCTACGTGAACTACACCAACCCCGAATGCCGGGGCTCCGTCGTCGCCCGCTACCGGGTCATCGGCGCGAACCGGGATCGGGCCGATGCGGCGAGCGAAGAGGTGATTCTGACGCAGGCCCAGCCCTTCACCAATCACAACGGAGGCCAATTGCAATTTGGGCCGGACGGATTTCTATACATCGGCTTCGGCGACGGTGGCTCTGGCGGCGACCCGCGGAACAATGGGCAGACCACTTCCACCTGGCTCGGCAAAATGTTACGCATCGACACCGAAAGGGCCGGCGCCTATCAGGTTCCGGATTCCAACCCCTTCGTGGGCGACAGCCGTTACCTGCCCGAGATCTGGGCTACCGGTGTGCGCAACCCGTGGCGCTTCTCCTTCGACCGCGAAACTGGCGACCTTTGGAATGCCGACGTCGGACAAAACCGCGCCGAGGAGATCAACTTTCAGCCTGGGGCCAGCCGAGGCGGAGAAAACTATGGCTGGCGCACCATGGAGGGGTTAGCGTGCTTTAGCCCCTCTACGAACTGCGACCGCACCAACCTCACGCTGCCCGTCTGGGAATATACGCGAGCCCAGGGCGACGTGTCCGTTACGGGTGGCTACGTCTATCGCGGCTTGCGTTGGCCGGCCTTGCGCGGCACTTACATCTATGGCGACTTTGCCAGCGCCCGCATCTGGGGCTTGCGCCGCGAGGGTCCGCGCTTTAACAACCGGCTGCTGCTGCGTCCGCCCAACACCTCGATTTCGACCTTTGGCGAAGACGAGGACGGAGAAATCTACGTGGCCCACCATGGGGGCATTGTCTATCGCATCGAATCGGTGGCGGCAGCCGCGACACCCTTGTTGACGGCGCGTTCCATTGTCAACGCCGCGAGCTTTTTGGAGGGCCTGGCACCCGGGTCAGCGGTGACGCTGTTTGCCTCGGGCATCACCGGCGGGCCCGGCATTGTGCAAAGCCCGGCCTTGCCGCTGCGGCGGGAATTGGGCGGGGTCCGCGTGCTGGTGAATGGCGTGGAGGCGCCGCTCTACGCCGTGGCCAATGTGAACCGGCAGGAGCAGGTGAATTTCCAAGTGCCTTTTGACGTAGCGTTGCCCACGGCCCGCGTCGCGGTGAGCATCAACGGCACGATGAGTGCGGAAGTAACGGTGCCGGTGCGGGAGTTTCAACCTGGCGTCTTCACTTATGGGGACAACCAGGCGATTGTCGTCGACGCTTCGGCCAACACCCTGGCGGCCACGGTGCGCGGCGGCCAACTGGTCTACCTTTACGCAACCGGCCTGGGGCCGGTGGAGAATGCGCCCGCCGCCGGTGCCGCCTCGCCCCGCTCCCCCTTGGCGCGCACGCGTCAACTGCCCGAAGTCACCTTGGGCGGCTTGCCTTGCGAGGTGCAATTTGCGGGCCTGGCGCCGGACTTCGCGGGCCTTTATCAGCTGAATCTGCGTGTACCCGCGGGCGCGCCGCGCGGCAGGCAGGCCGTAATCGTTACCTCTGGCGGGCTTCGTTCGCCGAGCGTCAACGTCATTGTGGAATAGGCTCGTAGGTGTCCAGTGCTCTCTTCCTTGCCATCGGCGATTGAGTTTCTCGCCCAGTATGGCTACTGGGTGTTGTTTCTCGGCGTGCTGTCGGAGCAACTGGGCCTGCCCCTGCCCGCGATGCCAATCCTGCTGGGGATGGGGGCGCTGGCCGCCGACGGAAAATTCAGCCTTTCCACCTGCGTGCTGCTCGCGATGTTGGCCTCAGTGATCGCTGACACGGTGTGGTATCGGTTGGGTCGCAGCAAGGGGCAATCGGTGCTGAAGCTGCTGTGCCGCATATCGCTCGAACAGGACACTTGCGTCAGCGTCGCCAAAGACTGGTTCCGCCGCACGGGCGATGCCACGCTGATCTTCGCCAAATTCATCCCCGCCTTTAGTACCGTGGCGCCGGCGATGGCGGGCGTAAACCAGATGCCGCTGCTGCGCTTTCTGGTGTTCGATGGATTGGGGTCACTCGCGTGGGCCGGCGCTTTCCTGTGGGCGGGCTTTGTGTTTGGCAATCAGTTTGAACGGCTGCTGTCGCCGCTGAAGCAAATGGGCGGGATGGCCGGGTTGGGGTTGGTGTTGTTGCTGGGGCTTTATGTCGGTTGGAAATGGTGGCAGCGCCACCGTACGGTGCGCCGGTTGCGGGCGACGCGGATCACGCCGGATGATTTGCTGAGCCGGATGCGCGCGGGGGAAGCGCTGGCGGTGCTTGACCTACGGCGCGCGGCGGAGATCGCGCAGAGCGGCAAGATCCCCGGCGCGGCGCAGATTCCGGTGCTGGACCTCGACGCGCGTCATCATGAGATCCCGCGCGACCGGCACATTGTCCTTTACTGCAGTTGTCCGAACGAAGCCACCAGCGCCAAAGTCGCGATGCAGTTGGAGCGGAAAGGCATCCGCAACATCCGGCTGCTGGAAGGCGGCTATGAAGCTTGGGTGGAGTTGGGCTTCGAGGTGGAGACGGTTGAGCTATCCTGACGGATAACTCCATGTATCTAGCGAACCTCACTTGGCCCGCAATGGCCGCCCTCGACAAGAACACGCCGGTGGTGATTCCGGTAGCGGCGGTGGAGCAGCATGGCCATCATCTGCCGGTTTACACGGACAGCCTGCTTCTGGGCGAGGTGGTGCGGCGCGTGGAACTCGCCATGGGCGAGCGAGCGCTGTTTGCTCCCTTACAATGGCTGGGCAACTCACATCACCATATCGATTTCCCGGGCACCATCTCGGCCGGGCCGCGCCTGTATCTTGACCTGCTGCGCGAACTCGCCGAGAACCTGCTGATCCACGGCTTTACGCGGATCGTCTTTCTAAACGGCCACGGCGGCAATATCGTCCCGGGCAAGCAAGCGGTGTTTGAATTGCGTCAGCAACATCGGGGGCGGCAAGACTTACTTTTAATATTTTCCACTTACTGGGAATTCTCGGCGCCCACGGGGATGGAGCAGACGTCGATGGGCCATGCCTGCGAGTGGGAAACCAGCATGATCCAGCGGTTGGCGCCGCAGTTAGTGGTGGGCGAGGTAGCGAAGCTCGAGACGGTGCCTTTCGGCTTTGGCTTTGAGCCGGCCTACCGCGGTTGGATCACCAAAGATCGCACGGTGCCCGGACATATCGGCTCGCCGCAGTTAGCGACACCGGAAAAAGGCGAGTACCTCCTTGCCACGTTCGCCGCCGGCGTGGAGCAGTTTCTGCACCAAGTGACGCAGTGGGACGGCAAGAGCTGGTCCTGAAGATGCTGTCGCGAAAATGGTGGATTTGCGGGCTGCTATTGTGCGCGAGCACGATCAATTACATGGACCGGGTGACTTTGGCGAGTGTCGCGCGGCGGGTAATTGAAGAGTTCTCCCTCTCGAAACAACAGTACGGCATGATTGAGCAGTATTTCGGCTATGCCTTTGCCGTAGGCTCGATTATCTTCGGGATGATTGTGGACCGCGTAAGTGTGCGTTGGCTCTATCCGGTGGTGTTACTGCTGTGGTCAGCCGCGGGGATGATGACGGGGCTGGCGGGAATGGCGGGCTTTGGCTCGGCCTTTGGCACACTGCTGTTTTGCCGCACACTGCTGGGGCTGTTTGAAAGCGGCCATTGGCCATGCGCGCTACGCACGACGCAGTCCTTGCTGGAGCCGAAGGATCGGGCTTTGGGCAATAGCGTCTTGCAGAGCGGCGTCTCCATCGGGGCCATCGTGACGCCGGTGATTGTGGGCGCGATGTTGACGCCCGCCGCGGGCAGCTGGCGCTTGCCGTTTCTGATCATCGGGGCGATCGGCGTGCTGTGGGTGCTGGCCTGGATTTACATCACGCGCGGCGTCTCGATGGAAGTAAAAAGCGACGTGGCCCCGGAGCCTTTCTGGCAAGGGCTTGGCGACTTAGTGCGGGATCGGCGCTTCTGGATTCTGGCCTTCGTCGTATCGGCGATCAATGGGCCGTGGGGTATCTTCCGCGTATGGTTGCCGCTGGTGTTTCAGGATCCGCGCGGGCTGGCATTTACCGAAGCCGAGACGCTGGGGCGCATCCTGCCGGGTTATTACATCATGACGGACGTGGGCTGCCTCGCGGCCGGCGCGGCCACCGTCTGGCTGCATGGGCGAGGCAGCAGTGTGCTGAATTCACGCCGCACAGTCTTTACGATTTGCGCCTTGCTCACCATGTTGGCGATGTTTGTACCGGCGTTGAGCCGCGGCGACCTCTCGGTGCCGGGTGTGCCCGCGCGCGCGGCGGCGATTACCGCAATGATGCTGGTGGCGGCGGGCAGCCTGGGCGTTTTCCCTTGTTACTACGCCTTCAGCCAGGAGCTTTCGCAGCGCAGGCTGGGCTTGGTTACTGGCCTTTTGGGCTTTATCGCTTGGATTACTTCCTCGAGTTTGCAGCGTCCCCTGGGCGCGCATGTTGACCGCACCGGATCTTACGACATTGCTTTTCTGGTCGGTGCCTGGCCGTGTATTCTGGCGGCGGCGATGCTCTGGTTTTTCTGGGAGCCGAAAACCGAGTAAACTGCGAGTCAGGATGCGCTGCTGCTTGCTGCTGATTGTCGCCTTTGGCCTGGCCGCCCTCGAACGCCCGGAGACGAACTTCCGCGTCTTTCAATTCCCGGCGAACCGAATCCCGAGGATCGACGGCAAGACGGCCGACTGGGCTATGGTGCCCGAGAGTTATTCCATTGGGATGGATCAGTTGCAGGATACGGTGAACCATACGCCGATGAACCGCAAGGACCTCGACGTCAAGGTGAAGGTCGGATGGGTAAAAGGGCTCAACCGGCTCTATTTCCTCTACGAGGCCTACGACAATTATTGGGACTTTCGCCATCCCGACTTACACAACGACATCTTCGAAGTCGTCGTCGACGGCGACTTATCCGGCGGCCCTTTCATCAAGCAAATGCACCCCGTGAAGACTTACGACCCCAACGAAGCCCATTTCACTTTTCACGGCGTGCACGCGCAGAACTATCACATCTTCACGCCGGCCGATCATAAAGACTGGGCCATGGTGTGGGGCTGCCAACCCTGGATCAAGAATTTGCCTTACGCGAACGCGGCCTATGACTACAACTTCAAGCATGGCGAAAGCGGCAAGCTGACGCTTGAGTTCTACATCACGCCCTTTGACTATGCGGCTTACGAAGGGCCGGAACGATCCATCGAATCCAAGCTATGGGAGAACAAAAAGATCGGCCTGTCCTGGTCAGTGCTCGATTACGACGATGACCAAGCCAAGACTTATCGTGGCTTCTGGAACCTCTCGCACAAGACCTCCATGTATGGCAATGCGTCGGACTTAGTCGCCTTCCAATTGATGCCGCTGGAGCAGCCGGTCTTCGATGCCGACTGGTCCTTCACCGTGCTCGACATGGATCGCCGCCAAGTGGCCTTTCACGACGACTCTCGCGGCGCGGCGCAATGGAAATGGGAGTTTGGTGACGGAAAGACCAGCGCGGAGCAGCATCCGGTGCATCGATATGAGAAACCCGGCGAGTATGTCGTGACGCTTTATGTCGAAGGGCCGGCCGGTAAGTCGCGGCGGACGAAAGTATGGGATGTGGTACTACGGTGAAGCTCCTGTTCTTACTCCCCATCCTGCTCCAGGCGCAGGACGACGCCTTTGAAAAGCGGGTTCGTCCCATCCTGGCTTCGCGTTGCCAAAGCTGCCACGGCGGGCCGGCGGCACAAGCGGGGCTCGACTTCGTTACTGGCGCGGGGCTCGACCAGGCCAGAGGCCGTCTGCGCGGTGCCATTAGCTATGAAGAGCGCATCAAAATGCCCCCCACCGGGCGTCTCGCCGAGGCCGAGTTAGCCACGCTGCGCCAGTGGATCGAAGAGGGCGCGCCTTGGCCCACCGCCCTGCCGGTGGCCAAGGCCAGCACTTACTCGCGAGCGCGGCGTGAATACTGGTCGTTCCTGCCCCTGCAATCGCCGGCGCTTCCGGCGGTGAAAAATCAGGCCTGGGTGAAGTCGCCGGTTGACCGGTTTCTGCTGGCGGCTTTGGAAGCGAAGGGATTGTCGCCCGCGCCGCCGGCGGACCGGTTGACTTGGATTCAGCGCGTCACCTTGGACCTGACGGGATTGCCGCCGAGCGAGGCCGAGGTGCGGGCCTACTTGACGGACGTC
>JBBQQS010000281.1:0-6950 GCA_038215525.1 Bryobacterales bacterium | reverse complement strand
GGCTATTGCTTGATGCATAATCATGGGCACTGGATGTTTGAGGCGTCGACGGAGGAGTCGATTTCGAACTTGATGCGGGATATGCAGGGTTGCTACTCGCGGTATCTGAAGAAGAAGTACAAGGATGCGCCGGAGTTGTTGGTGGGTCCGTTGGATTTGCCGGCGGCGATTTTGTCGAAGTATTTCCGGGCGGGTCCGGTGAACTGGACGCCGCGGTTTGACGCTCTACATTTGGATGAGCGCGGGTTTCGGAAGTTCTTGCGGTACATCGAGAATAACCCGGTGCGGGCTGGTTTGGTGCGGCGGGCGTGGGAGTGGAAATGGTCAAGCGCGGCGGCACATTGCTTGGGTGAGTCGCAGGCGGGGCGGCTTTGCCTGGCGGTTTGGGAGAACGTCTTTGCGAGGCCGGAGACGGTGGCTGCGGATTGGGCGGAGTATTTGGTGGGTCCGGAGGTGGAGCGGCGGTTGAATGCGGCGCGGCTGCGGACGTATAACCGGCCGGCGGATTGCTGGGCGGCGGACGACGGCGAGCGGGTGGGCTCGGCGGGCGGTTGAGATGTCGTTTCCGATCGTGTGTTGCCCCGTAGCCGTGTAAGGTGCACTGGGTCCTTGGACCTGTCAGTTTTGCGTCGGTCCAGACTGCCCGTGGGGTGGCGATGCCCTCGTTTGCGCGTCGTGCGGGTATCGCATTTTTCGACACCCCCATCGGCCCTCTCTCCTACGCGGTGCCGGGCACGCATATTTGCGGACGAAGAAATTGCGGATCGGCCCGGGGCCGATGACGGAGGCGTTAATTCGAGAACTTACTTTGTTAGAGCGCGAGGTGAGGAGTTCGGGGTATGTGGCGTTTTCGACGCCGTCGGCCAAGGTGCATGATGACTTAGTAATGGCCTTGGCGATGGCGGTGTGGCTGGCGTGGGAGACGCACAAGAAGTATCTGGAAGCGCCGGGATCGATCGCGCTAGTGAGTAACTCAGGGGTGATGGCGGGTGGGCCGCATCATCCCTTGGTGGGGCCGAATCTGCGGCTGCCGGGCCCTAGGTTTACGGACCAGTTTCGGGATGAGGACCGGTATTGATGGCGGTGCCTTGGTTGGCGGTAGATACGGGTTGTTAATGGTTGCCGCGTTGGGTGAGAAGAAGCCAATAGCAGCCAGTATCTGGGCGGCGCGAAGCGAAGTCCGGGTAGTATTTTGGCCTCTGTGTTTTAGGACGACGCCATTCGTTCTTTCAGGTGCGCGGCGTTGGTCGCCGGCGCTTCGCTTTGGGCAGGCTTTTTGGTTGGCCGGCCGATCGGCTGGGGACGTAGGCGGATCTGGAATTTGGTTTCGAGGGCTTCGACGAAACCTGGTCCGCCGAGGGGAATCTCGGTGCGGGTGGCGCGGCGAAGGGCGGCGATGGCGTTTCGATCCTGGGGCTGCCGGAGACGGTGCTGCCACTCGTCGGGCGACATCTGTCGATGGAGAGTTTCGAGGTGAAGCCAGGAGGGAGGGTGGACGAGGTCGGCGTGGGCGGCGGCGGATGACCAGGCATAGTCCGTGGCTTGGGTGACGATGCGGGCGCGGACACTGTTGAGGTCGACGTAAGCGAGGGCATGGAGAAAATGCAGGTCATCGAGGACGCAGGAGTAGAAGCGGCTTTGCCAGAGCCGGCCGCGGCGATTGAGCCGACCGTGGAGATATTGGGCATACTTGCCCGTGAGATGTTGCATGAACCGGCTAACGCCGTCCTCCACTTGGCCGGTGACGACCAGATGAATGTGGTTCGACATATGAGGGCGTAGCCGTGGACGAGGACTTGGCGGAGGTCGGCGTGGTGGTCCAGGAGGGCGAGGAATTCGCTGCGGTCCTCGTCGCTGAATAAGACCTGCTGGCGATAGTTGCCGCCGTTGGGCCAGGTGGAGGGGGTATCCGGGCGGTGCAAATCTAGGTTTACGGGGCATCTACCTATAAGTGGATTTTCCGGGGCATTTTTCTCATAAATGTTGCGAACAAAAGGGTAGGGGGGACGGTGGGTAGGTAGAGCTACCCGCATTGGTGGGGTAGAAGCTATCTGTCTTCGATTCAGGTACTTAAGTGGACTTGGGTTATTGCTCAGAGAAAAGCGGGTCATAGCGGCTATGACACCGATTCCATGGCGTATTCCCGCTGGCGGTTGGTGAAGGCTTTGGAGGAGAAGCGGTCTTTCCAGGAGCCGTCCCAGTAGTCGACGTGTTCGCCGAGGATGATGAGGTCTGCGCCGTTGTAGGGCTGCTGTTTGTCGAGGTTTTCTACGAGCTTGTCGGCGGGAGGGCAACTGGAGCAGCCCTCGGAGGTGAAGAGCTCAAGAAGGATCGGCGGCTTGGTTTGTGCGCTGGCGGCGAGGGTCAGGGTGAGGAGTGCGATTGAGAGTTTCATAAGCGTCTGGTTACCGGTTCGCATAGGGGTGGGGGAAAGTTACGGTTGGCGAATTTTCCTCCCTCTTTCTTTTTGATCCACCGAGGCCTTTATTGCCGCTTTAGACTGCACTCACCCCCTGCTTGTGGTCGGCTTCCTCTAATTGCGTTCAAAGGTTCGATGGCACACCAGCCGATTCATGGCCCGATCGCGCAGGCAAATTCTGGTCTATCGAGATCTCTTCGGATTCAACGATCATCTCTTTGAGGGTCGATTGATACTTCGCAAAGACTAAAGACCAGATCAAAATTCGCCCTCACAGATGAAGGTATTGGACAACAGACGGGACCTCAATTGAGGCCAAGGAAAAATCGCACCGCACTCTCGAATCACTATGTGCGAGCCCCAACATGGTTCCAACCTAATTTGGACAGTAGTGACGGGCGGTAGTAAACTGAGTTTTTGGAGGATGTCAGCAGTGAGCTTAATGCAAAGTGATGAGTTTCGGTCCAGAGTGCAGGAGTGGGTAAGATCAATCGAGGAAAGGACGAATTATCATAGTCTTGACCTCGGCAACGGAACGATCATCGAAGGAGTGATTTCGGTTGATGCACTACGATCTAGGCTTCATGATTTAGAGGTTCCCGAATCGCTCGAGGGACGACGGGTACTCGACGTTGGGGCGGCATCAGGATGGAATAGCTTCGAGTTGGAAAGGCGCGGAGCGGAAGTGGTTGCGATTGATTGTGTGGCGTATGAAGAGTTTCGATATGCGAGCTCCCTACTTAACTCAACAGTTGACTACAGAATGGTTGATGTTGACGAAATTTCCCCAGAGCTGCTAGGCACTTTTGACATCGTTCTGTTTTTGGGCGTCCTCTATCATCTTCGCCATCCGCTTTTGGCACTTGAGAAGCTCTGCGCCGTGACCCGCGAGGTTGCATTCGTAGAGTCCTTTGTCACCGATTCGCTCATGTCACCGAGCGGTCAGACATCAATGGAGTTCTATGAGATCGATGAACTTGGCGGACAGATTGACAACTGGTTTGGTCCCACCACCGCTTGCCTCGTGGCTCTTTGCAGGTCTGCTGGTTTTGCAACGGTCCAGTTGCAGTATAGTCAAGGCGGAAGAGCAGGGCTAATATGTAGGCGTAAATGGGAAGCCGCTTGGATGGCCCCATTTCCTGATTCCCTCCTGACCCCGATTCCGTCCTATTTCTTCCCTGGCCGGCTGTTGCTATTTATACCTTGCCACTCGAACACCATATTCAGTGTCTCCACGCCCATCGCTTTACGGAGGGCGTTGCGTATCGTTTCTTGCGTCGATCCATCAAACGCCCGCGGTGCACGATAGCTGAGTCGAATAAGGATCGAGTCCTTCAAAAAACCTACTTCATGGCCGGTGAGTTCCGCCGTTTCGGATGGCCAAACCGCTTTGATTGGCTCATCTGCCAATGGCCACACACTGTCGGCCAAGGTCTTCAAGTTTGGTGCAGCTGGCGGAGGTTCCGGTGTACGCAATCGCTCACGAAGAGTAATCAACTCTTCCTCGTTTGCAACTTGCCTTACCTGGATAGAGGCGATTTTGCCTGTCCGGCGGGAGAGATCCGCCTCGGCAGCCGCGATCCGCTTCTTGTCACAAGGAGCAGTCGTAACCAGTCGCTCGATCAGACGATCTGGAAACACTTCGAGATGCTGGCTCAAAAGATGATCCGGGGAGACCAGGGATTTCACCACTTCCCGGGCTGCGGCGCGGCTCACCGTTTCATCTCGAAGCTGCAAAAGCGAACTGCGTAAAGGGAAGAACAAGACACCAACGGTCACCATCACCATTAGAATCCGCCAACGCAGTTGACCTCCGTCACCGAATAGTTTTCCAATGGCGGTGTCGTGGAGCACGCTGTAGAGGCGGGCACCTGTCGCCTGCTTCATCTGATTCACTGAGATCGAACCTCTTACTTCAGGTGCGTCCATGCCCACGAGATAGAAAACGAGGAAGGCGCTGCCCGCGATGGCGACGAGATTCGTCAGGAACAGCAATCCCGCGCCCGATATGATTTGCCAGTTCCAGCCGCTGCCAACGCCAAACCCCACCGTGCACAGTGGCGGCATCAGGGCCACTGCGATCGCGACACCGGGAAGCGCGCTAGCCGCGCCTCCGCTCAGGGATCGTGACATGACGACGGAACCAGCCAAGCCGGAAAAAAGTGCGACGCCGAGATCCAATAGATTGGGCTGGGTACGAGCCAGGATCTCTAAAGTTGGCGAATGAAACGGTAGGAACCAGACAAGGACCGCCGAAAATGCAACGGCGGCGAAAATGCTGCCGATCAGGCCCAGAAACGACTTCACGCCCAAGTAGATATCGGGCGCCGCAAAAGCTAAGCCCGCAGCCAGAATCGGTCCCATCAACGGCGAGATGAGCATCGCGCCGATCACTACAGCGGGACTGTTCAGGACCAACCCGAGCGTTGCAATTCCCGCCGAAAAAATAAGGTCGGACGCATAGCTGGCGGACAGGATCTCCGCCGAGTTATAGATTTGGCCATACAGCTTGGGTTTGCTGGCAGGGTCAATGTTTAGTGCCTTGCTTAGGTAATATCGAGCCAATAGGAATTCCTCTCTATACTGAGATCTAGAATAAATTGGGAGCCGCCCAGGTAGCATCCCTTGGTTGCCGCAGTCATGGAGGTAAAGGCCACCAAACGCGTCAACGGATAATCTTCTTTCGCACGGCGTACAGGACAATTTCAGCCGTATTGTGAAGGTTGAGTTTCTGAATTAAGTTGTTGCGGTGCGTCTCGATCGTGTAAGGACTCACGTTGAGCACCGTTGCCGCTTCCTTGTTGGACTTGCCTTCGGCCAACAATTGCAGGATCTCGCGTTCTCTCTCGGTCAGAAGTTCGTAAGAATCCACCACGCCTTTCTTCCGCATCTGGCGAGTGAAGTCATCGACCATCATTTTGGCAATCGCCGGGCTAAAGAACGCCTTTCTCTGCGCCACTGATCGCACGGCACGAACCAGGTCCAGTTGGGCAGTATCCTTAAGCAGATAGCCTCGCACGCCAACCGACAAGGCTCGAACAAGATAGTCTTCTTCCTCATGCATGCTAAGGATGATCACGCCCACTTCGGGATGCTGGCGTGCGATCTGGCCGGCGGCGTTTAGACCATTCAATTGTGGCATGGCGATGTCTATGACCACAATGTTTGGCTTGAGAGATGCAGTCATCTCCACGGCGGAGCGGCCATCTTCCGCTTCGCCCACGACCTCAAGATCACCTTCCTTCTCCAGCAGAGAGCGGGTCCCTTGACGGACAATGCCGTGATCGTCGGCGAGTAGAATTCGAATCATGTCTTCTCCATTGTCACCTTTGGAAGAATTGCGCGGATCAGTGTCCCAGCCCTCCGTGCCAACATGACTGAGACACTCTTCATTCGCTAATTACAGTGCAGGGCGAGAAAGAATCTCTTCTCATGAACCATCACCAATCCTCCGTTTCTTCCTCCGCGGCTTTGCCGTCGGCGGTAGGGAAGGAGCCCGAGCGCAGCGAGGGCGACCGACCGGACGCTGACGGCAAAGCCGGCGCCGTCCCGGCGCCGCGCCCGAATCCAGAAGTCGTGGCCCAGGCCAAGCGCCGCCGCTTCACCGCCCCCTACAAGCTCTCCGTGTTGCAGGAGGCAGACCAAGCGAAAGGGGAGGGCGGCGTCGGGGCCCTCCTGCGGCGCGAAGGACTCTACTCCTCGCTCCTCACCACCTGGCGGCGCGAGCGTGACGCCGGCGCGCTCCAGGCTTTGGCCCCCCAACCGCGTGGACCCAAAGCCAAACACGATCCCTTCGCCGACGACAACCAACGCTTACGCCGCGAGAACGAACGCCTCGTCGAAGAACTGCGCAAAGCCGAAATCGTTATCGATATTCAAAAAAAAGTGGCCGCCCTGTTGGGTCGCCCGATCGTGACTCCCGACCGGGACGGGAAGCTTTGATCGCCGCCGTCACCCAGCTCGCGCCGACCGTGGGCATCGAGTCGGCTTGCGCGGCGCTCGGCGTCGCGCGGGCCACCTTCTACCGGCAACACCCCGTCCTGGGTCCGCCGCCTTTGCCGGTAGCGCCCCCGGTCACTCTCGTGCGGCCCGCTTCGCCCCGAGCCCTCACGCCAGACGAGCGGCAAGCGGTGCGGAATATCCTGAATTCCGAACGTTTTCGCGATTCTCCGCCGGCCCAGATCCACGCTACACTGATCGACGAAGGCCAATATCTTTGCTCCACCCGCACCATGCATCGGTTGCTCGCCGCCGATGGCGCCACCCGCGAACGCCGCGATCAACTGGTTCATCCCGCTTATCAGAAACCGGAGTTACTCGCCACGGCGCCCAACCAATTATGGAGTTGGGATATTACTAAGTTACGTGGCCCCGCCAAGTGGACTTACTATTATCTCTATGTCATTCTCGACGTCTTCAGCCGCTATGTGGTTGGCTGGATGATCGCCATGCGGGAATCCGCCGAGTTAGCCAAATTACTCCTCGCCGAAACTTACGTCAAGCAGGGCGTCGTGCCGGGCCAAATTACCCT
>JBBQQS010000280.1:0-6974 GCA_038215525.1 Bryobacterales bacterium | reverse complement strand
AGTCGGCGCAAATCGCTGAGCGCGGCGTCGCATAGGTCTCCGCCTCCGGACAGGTGGGAGATCCAGTCGGCGTTGCTTCGGCACTGCGCGGTCGCCAGCATCGGGAGACTCACGACTTAGCATAGGCTTTCTAGCGCTCCGCGTCGCGGATCAGGACAGCGCCTCGGCCACCCTCCTACGCAAAAGCGGTAGCAGGGGGAATCGCCAAACCAGGGCCGCTGCTGAATCCAAGGTCCATTGCGCGGCGACGGATGGCGTCGCACGATCTGCCTGGGCAACAACGAGCCAAACGCTTCCACGCCGGAAGAGATATCCGCGAAGCGCGTGCCGAAGTAGCGCGCCCCCGCGAAGCGGCCGGACACCGCTGCGGTCGGCCCAAGGTATCCCGGCCAAGTGGGTTGCCTGTCCGGGAGCTTGGCCGATGATCAGTATGCGAGCGGCCGGGTCCGCTGCCAGCAAGGGCTTGGGCCCTAAGGGCAGGTCCGGCGCGCACAGGGTGCAAGCGCGCGCCGCTTCGATCACCTTGAAGAAGGTTGGCTGTTTCATACTCGGCACCCGCGGCCCGGCTAGTTCTTCCCGCGCAACACGGGGTAGAAGTCCACCCAGGTCATGTCGGTCTTTGCCGCGCCGGCGATGTGACAAGCGGCACACTCTTGTTTCGAGGCTAGCTTGGCCGTCGCCTCGTAGGGCAGCGCATGGTGGCCGAAGTTATAGAAGCCCCACTTGTTCGTATTCGCGTAGCGCTGGCTTTCTTTCACGGTGACATCCATGCCATTGAACTCACCCTCTCCGAAGCCACGGCCAGAGGCTGTGTCGGCGGACCCGTCCGGATGATTTCCCTTGCGCAACAGCAACAGTTCCTTAACGATCACCGTGCCTTCAGGAAATTCGCCGGTCTTCTGGTAAGCGGTCAAATTCTTGTCTTCCACGTACACGTTGTGGAATTCCGGAAATCCGGCTTTGCCTCCATTCAGGCCGTTCGGCGTCAGGGGCGCGCCGATAAAGACCCATTTGCGATAGCCGGTGGGCGGCTTGAGTTGGCCGTCCGCCGTGTAGACCGGCCCGCCTGCCGCTTGGGCGGAAGTCTGGGTGAATCGCAGACCGATGACGGCCGCAGCCGCGATGAATAAACCGAACAGAACGCTTCGTTTCATGTGATTTTCTTTCCTCTGTATTCCTTTTCCGCTATTTCGTTTCCGTGCTGGGGGCACTTGGTTTGACTGACGGTTGAACCACGCCACCAACTGGTCTTTCTCCGCTTGGCTGAGCCGCGCTTCCGGGTGCAGCGCCAGGTATCGCGTGGGTGGCATCGCTCCGGCCTGAACTTGCGAGCTGGCAACCGCCGACAACTGGCTTTGGCCCTCGGGTCCGTAGTCCGGCCAACGCGAGAAGTTCAAGAACTTGCGGCCTTCACTGACATCCTGCTCCAGTAGCCACGACGCCGGGGCGACGTGGCTATACCAGGGCCACGTGGTTTCGTTGGAGTGACAGTTGGCACAGGCTCGCTCCAACACGAGGCGGAGAGCAGGCTCACCGGGCAGCCGCTTCCCACCTGCCTGCACCTGGCGGACTTCGCCGAAAGGGCTGGGCAGCCACGAGGCCAGTCCGGCCAACGCCGCCACGATCCCGGCCCCCAACAGAATCTTGCCTATGCTTTTGCGATTGGTTGCGGGCCTGACGAAGCTACTTACGCCGCGGTGTAAAAGCGCTCGGAGACGACCTTGCCATTCTCCCAGCGGCGGCGCAGCACTTCATTCCACAAGATCGGTCCGCCGGTGGTGGTAAGGTCGAAGGTCCACTCGCTCATCGTCACGCCGTCGCCAATGGTCTGGCTATGCAGCTTGATGGCGTTAACGGCCTGCACCGTCTTGAAAAACTCGGTGAGATAGGCCATCTGGCCCTGCTTACCGCCGGTGCGGGGAGGTTGGTTTCCTTCTTGTTCGGCGCAGTCATCCGCGTAGAACTTGTCTACGGCCTTGACCACCTCGCCCTTGGCGATCATCGCATTCAATTCTGTTTCGAGTGCTTTTAAGTCTTCCATTGTGTTTCCCCTTATTTCTTACTTCACGTTCAGTTCGGCCTTCATGGTCGGATGAAAGGTGCAGATATAGGGAAAAGAGCCCTTCGCTTTTGCGACGTACGACCAGCTTTGGCCCTGGTCCAGACCCTTCGAATCGAATTTCTTGGCGGTAGCGGTATGCGGCACGATATCGGCGTTTTTCCAGATCACCGTGTCGCCAGTATTCACTTCGAGCTTCTCGGGGACGAAGCGAAAACCGGTGATCAGCACCGTATGCGTCTTCGGCCCCTCCGGCGTAGCGGCCACTGGGAACGCCAGCGCCGCAAGAACAAACATCATGGCCAGTTTCATAGTTACTGGTGCGCCATCTTCGAGTGACCGGATTGGACCAGCTTGGCGTGCTCTTCGTGCTTCAGGAAGAGCGGCTTCGCGCCCTCCAGCGCCGATTTCAACTCGCTGTTTTGCGCATTCGGAATCAACACCTCGGCCACCGCGCTATTCACCGTGTGGTGATAGCTGACTTCGTTATCGATGTAGAACTTGTCGAATTCCTTGCCCTTGAGCGAATTCAATTTGGCCGTGATGTCGCGCGCGCCACTCTTCAAGCCGTCGCTCGTCGGGCTATCCGCCGCCGTCACACCCAACTTGGCCGCCAACCCGGTCACGCTCTGCTGAACGGCGGAGTGATCCGTCACCATGCGCTGCGCAAACTCCCGGACGGTCTTGCTCTTGGATTTGGCCAGGGCGATCTTGCCATAGTCGATGTCAACCTGGTCGGCGGCGAGCACGATACCGACGATCTGCGGATCACTCGGGCCGTCGGCGGCGCGGGCCATCGGATTGGTAAGCGCCAAGGCGGCAAGGGCGACGGCCCCGGTGATCATTGAAAACTTCTGTTTGAACATGTAAACCTTTCCGTTCGTGGCGAGATTGATTCCCGCCACAATGTAGAGAGGCGCCGAGGCCCAGAAGTCTTACCCCGCCTTCGAAAATTTCGCAACTTAAGCCTTCCACCACTCTGGAGCCCCTACCCGTCGCTTTCGGGAAACGGATGTGATAAATTTCGCATCGCCTGGATCGATAAAGAAGGACCTTCACTATGACCCGCCCCATTTTGTCCGTGGCGTTGCTCAGCGCCGCAATGTTCGCCCAAACCAAAGCGCCGCTTTACAATACGGCCAAGCAGAAGTTACTCGACGGTAAGCAGGTCTTTAGCTTTACCCAGACGAAATTCGATATCGCGGGCTATTGCGAAGCGGCCAAGCACTACGATTATGCCTGGTTCGAAATGCAGCACAGCACGCTCGAATTCCGCGACGTGGAAGCGATGATTGCGGCCTGCCCCCATGCCGGCGCCATTCCGATGATCCGCCTTCCTGACGCGCAGGAATTTCACATTCAACACGCCACCGACTTAGGAGCGCTGGGCGTCATTATCCCCACGGTGGACGACGTCGAGCGGGCGCGGGAAGCGGTGAAGTGGTCGCGTTATCCTCCGGTGGCGCGTCGCAGCTCCGGCGGTGGACAAGCGGCTCGCCTTTGGGGCCCTACTTACGCGCAGACGTTTAACGACAACATGCTGGTGGCCGTGATGATCGAAACCCCTACCGGTGTCGCGAACGCCTTTGATATTGCGTCGGTACCCGGCATTGACGTCGTGCTCATGGGCAACAACGACTTGCGTGTATTCTCCGGCTTCGCCCAGACGGACGATCGCTACCAGGCTTTAGTAAAAAAGGTGCACGACGATACGCTACGCGCCGGCAAGATCTTCGGCCAAGCCAACGCCAACTACGCCACGGGCCATCCTCTAAGCGGCACGGCGAAGTTTTTCCAGAACGGCCCAGCCAACGATGGCTGGGTACCTCCCGTGCGCCCCGGCGGGGCCAACCCCAATGCACCTCCAGAAGGCGAAGAAGATGCCGGCGGTAAGAAAGTTCCGCGAGGAAAGAAACAGTAACTCAATGACCAGATCGAAATGCCGATGCTGCTGGATTCAGTAATTAGTCACGGCGAATCTCATCGAAATCTCATCCTCACCCATTCCTCAATAACTACACTGAAGCCTAGATGCCAAGGCAGATCGGCAAACCGCCCAAGTTAACCCGCTGGTGCGGTATACTTCCGAAGTTCTATCGGGAGGGAAGTATGCCGGTCGCACGACGAATTCGGGACGTTCTGGGCGCCAAAGCATCCGCCGCATTCGCCGGCCGAGAAGCCGAGCTGCGGTGCCTTGCCGATTGGGCCCACTCCCGCGAACCGGTCGCCATCACCTGGATCCACGGCCTGGCCGGCATCGGCAAAACCGCGCTTTGGCGCGAATTCGCCGCCCGCACTCGGGCTAACGTCATCGCCCTCGATTGCCGCTTCGTTGAGCCGACGCCCGAAGGCTTTCTGCTCGGCCTCTCGAGCGCTCTGCATCGTCCCCTGGCCCATGTGGAGGCCGCCGCCGAAGCGGTGCGGCATTCGCTGCTGGTGCTCGATAGCTACGAGTCCTTCCGCCAACTGGACGGCTGGCTCCGGCAAGTCTTCTTGCCCGTCCTGCCGGAAACGGCGCGCGTCCTGATCTGCGGACGTTACGCGCCTGCGCCGCACTGGCGCGCCGCGCTCGAATGGCAAGGGCTCATCCGGGTGCTGCCCTTACCTCCGCTCACCAAGCCGGAGTCCTTCACCTTGATGGAACGCGCGGGCGCGTCGCCTAGCCAGGCCGAGGCCGCTTACCGGCTCGCGCAAGGCCATCCGATGTCCCTCGTGCTCGCCTGCGGTGCCCAGGGGGACTTTACCTACGGTGCACCAACTCACCCAACTTTACCTGGCTGATGTGGCCGATCCAAGGCTGCGCAGGGCAGTGGAAGCGGCGTCCGTCATCCGCCGCGTCACGCGCTCCTTGCTGGTGGCCTTGTTGCCAGAAAGCCCAGAGCAAGCCGTCAGCAACCATTCGCTCTACGACGAACTGGCCGCCCTGTCGATTGTCGAAGCCACACCCGATGGGCTGATGCAGCATCAGCAGGTGCGGGACGCCGTCTCCGAGTGGCTGCGCGCGGCGGACCCGTTGCGTTCCATCTCTATCGCCGCGCCGCGTGGCGGCAGATCCGCTCCGAAACCGGCCACGCCGAAGCCCGTCATCGTTGGCGCTACACGGCCGACATGCTTTACCTGCTGCAAGACCCCGGCTTGCGCGAAGCCTACTTCCCTACCGGAGCGGCGGCGTTAGCCGTCGAACCCGCCGGCCCGGCTGACCAGGACGCGATCCTCGCCATCGCCCAGGCGCAGGAGCCCGCGCGCGCCGCCGCCGCCATCGCCCAGTGGTGGCAAAAAGCGCCGGAGGCTTTCTCCGTGATGCGCGATCCCGCCGGAGAAACGTCTGGCTTTTACCTGGCCGCCGAATGGCGCAGCCTGCAGGGACGCTTGCCAGGCGGCGACCCGGTGATCGCCTTGTTGCAACGGCATCTGCGGGAGAGTCCGCTGGGCCGCGAGGAAACGGCCCTCTTTCTGCGGCGTTGGCTTTGTCACTCCGCCGGCGAACGCCCTCTGCCGTACAGGCCGCCTGTCGGCTCGATGTGAAGCGCTCCCACATGCGGCTGCGGCCGCGCATCCGCCGCTGCTACGGCATGATGAGCGACTTGGGCACCTTCGGGCCGATGCTCGCTACCCTGGGATTCCGCCGCGTAGACCCTGCCCCGGTGGTCCTCGACGCTCGATCCCGAGGCGCTCGCCTCGCTTGACCGTGGGCTTGCCGATGTTGCCGCTGGCCTCGTGAAGCCCCCCGCCGAATACGAGCGCGAACGCGGCCTGTGAATTTTCAGATCAACATCGCCCACGAAGCAGAAAAGTCTTTGGATCGTCTGCACCGTCCCACGGAGCGTCGTATCCCGCAGCGAATCCTCCTCTTGGCCGATGATCCTTTCGATCCTCGTCTTTCCGCCCCTCTCACTGAACGCGAAGGTCTGAGAAAGTCCCGGTTGGGCGGTTGGCGCATATTGTTCCACGCCGACCGGGCCGCCAAGGCGATCTTCGTGCTGACAGTGGATACCCGTGGGCAGGTATACAAGAATTCGTAGAAAGCGTATCCGGCTCGCGAATGTGTCGCGGGGGTCGCGGGGATAGGGGTCAGAGCCTTTATGATCCGCTTTTCTTCGAAATCGCTGCGGCGCAAGAGAATCACGTCATTGGCATAGCCCCCGCCGCGCTCGGCTTCCTAGGCGGAACGGACGGTGAGTTTCGGGCACCACCGTGATAAGCAAGGCAGAAGTCAAGATCGCTACCCCGTCCGCCTTCACCGCGCGCGGTGGACCCAAAGAGATAGACCTTCAGCGGCTGGTAGTACTCGACGAGGCGGCGCGTGATCTCCTCAATCCCTTCCTCTTGAGATTTCAAACTGCTTCCATCTTGCCATTTCGTTTCATCGGATGCAGGACGGTAGATGCCAGTCGCCCGCCAAGCACGGCCTGACCCGCACCAAAGCAACCGCCGTCGACGACTTTACCTGCCCAGCCGGCTGCCAGCAGATCTCCTGCTTTGCATGGCTCGAAAATGCGGTGGGCTCCGTGACCACCGCATCTCATTTTCGATAAGCAATTCCATCTGCTTGAGTTAGCGATATGTCAGGGATGCCGGGTGGATGGCCCTGTACCCTTGACCGCGGCAAAAACCGCTAGAGCAAATTAAGTTGGAAACTCTTTGGTGGCCAGAAAACGCCAATGACCACCCAGGTGTTGTAGGGGAAAACCGTGCCCATGAAAAACTGGGTATCCCTCGTTGGCGCGCAAATCTCATCGAGGTATTTTTTGCGCACGCTATGCGCAGCGGCTTCTTGGCTGCCAAGCCTCTCCACCTCTTTCAAGAACAATACGCCGAGCTCCCAGTCCTCAATCATCGCTGAGTGAGGCTTGTCGCTGTCTGCGCAGCGGAATACATAGCTGAACTTGTAGGAAATCTTGTTGAGCTGCTTTGG
>JBBQQS010000279.1:0-6987 GCA_038215525.1 Bryobacterales bacterium | reverse complement strand
CTAGCCCATCGCGTCAGCGATGGGTCACATCTGCCATTCTTCGGCACCGCATTAGCTAAAACTGCAGCTTGAGCGCCAGTTGTAACTTCCGCGGATCAAAAGTCGAAGTAATAGTCCCGAAAGTAACCGCTGAAATATTCGCACTCGGCGCGGCGAAGTTTGACTTATTCAACACATTAAAGGCTTCCGCCCGGAACTGGAGGCGGAAACGCTCCGTGAGGGTGAAGGTTTTCGACAAACCCAGGTCCACTTGGTGGAAGGCGAAGCCGCGGGAGATATTGCGCCCCGCGTTACCAAAGGGCTGATCGTAAGTGGGAATCGAGACCGTCGCCCGGCTCAGGTAAGACGTTGGGCTGCGCTGCGCGGCCGGCGTCAGTGGATCGCCTGAAATATTAGGCCGGAAGGCATTGAAGCCCAGCAGGGTCAGGAACGGCGCCACTTGGCTGCGCGCCGCCGCCGTGTAAGTCATCGTAAACGGCTCGCCGGTGCGCAGATTCACGATCGAGCTAATCTGCCAGCCACCCAAAGCCAAGTGGACGGACCGGTTGGTCTGGGCCAGATATCGCCGCCCGCGGCCCACGGGCAGTTCGTAAACCAGGCTGGAAATATTGTTCACTCGCCGGTCATAATTCGAGAGGCCCTTATCCGCACCAATGTTATAGATATTCTGGAAGCTGGTGCCGTTGCCATTGCTCGAGTCGAACGCCTGGCTCGAGTTATCGATGGCCTTGGCCCACGTGAAGCTATTCAGAAAATAGAGCCCCGCCTCACTTCGCTTTTCCACGCGCACTTGCAAGCCATGGTAATTCGAGAAGCCGTTCGCCACCGTTCCCGAAATCGAACTATAGGCTAAATTTGGCCGACGGTCCTCAATGTTCGCATTCTCATTCAGCGCATTGGGCCGGGCTTGGTTCAGGTCATTGATGGTGGCCAGATTGGTGGCGTTGTTGCCGACGTAAGCCACATCCACCAAAATACCCTTCGGCAACTCGCGCTGGATGGAAGCGAACCAACTCTTCACCGTGCCCCAGGGCGCCTTCGGATCCACGTACTGCACCGTGCTCCGGCGCGGGTTGAACTTTTCGGGCGAAGTGAAGTCCGCGGGAAAGCCCTGCTGCGTATTCAAGTAACCCGGCTGCCCCGGCGTTTGCGCGGCACTGGCGAGCACGAACCTGGGCGCATTGTAAGCCAAGTAACTCGTGCCCGTGCGATTAAAGCTGTTGAAGCCGACGCCATAGCCCGCCCGCAGTACCGTCTTCGGTAGAAAGTTCCAAGCGATCCCCAAACGCGGCGCCAGGTTATTCGTATCGAGGTTCACCCGGCTGCGGTCGAAAAACGACCCTGCCTTGGCCTTGATAATCGTATTCGTCTTTGGATCCCAGCTCGAAAGCAAATTATCCCGCTCATAAAACGGCGTCACCAACTCGTACCGTAAACCCAAGTTGAGGGTAATCGTCCGGCTGAGCTTAAAATCATCTTGCAAGTAAGTGAAATAGGACTGCTGCCGATGATTCACGATGCCCGGATTTACCAATTGGTAAGTATTGCGCGCCCCCATCAGGAAATCAGCGAGACTATACAAGCCTTGCGTTGCCGCTGTCGGAGTTACGCCCGCGGGCGCCGAGAACAAGCCGGTATAGGTATTACGGCCAATCATCGGACTTACGTCTAAAGTCTCTACGCCCAGCCACTGATACTCCACACCCGTCTTCAAAGTATGACGGCCCAAGATCCGCGTATAGTTCACTTTCGGGTTCCACAGCCTCGGATGCTGAAACTGCGGATTGGTCGCCTGACGCCCGAAAGAAGAGAAACTAATCAGGGTCTCGGCCGTGATGCCGCCCGTATAGCGCTTGTCCGTAGGTAGGCCGGGAATCCCGAATAACTCAAAGACACTGGGCCCCCCGATCAGCGGCGGATCCTTACCGGCTTGCGACGTAGAGAAACCCAGTCGAGCTTCCAGGATCGAACTTTGGTTCAGCGTCCAGGTAATACCGCCGGCCATCGAAGTGAGTGGCACGAATTGAAAGCCATTGCCATTACCGCCGGCCAACCCCGGCAACGTCCCAGGATCGAATACGTCGAATCGGCTTTTACTGAAACGGAAAAAGCCGCGAACTTTTTCGGAGAAATACTGGTCAGCTTTGAAGTCACCTTTATCGCGCGAATCAGTGATTCGGCGAAGCGTCTGCAAGTTATTCGCCGCCGCCGTGCTGGTGTTCGCGGGTAAGGAATCGAGCACGCCGCGCGCATAACGGATGACAGCGCTCGGCGGAATCACCCCATCGGCATAGACCACGCCCGTAAATGGATTGCGGACCGGCACGCCCAGCGAGCCCGATCGCTGCGCTGCATTCGGTAAAGTGGCAAAAACCACCGAAGAATTCACTTCCCGATAGCCCTCATAATCAAGGAAGAAGAAAGTGCGATTGCGAATCACCGGCCCACCGAAGGTAAACCCAAATTGATTCTGATTCTGAATCGGCCGGCCCGTCGCCGCCGATGGTTTGAAGAAGCCGATGGCGTTCAATTGCGTATTGCGAAAAAATTCCCACGCCGCGCCATGAAACTGGTTGGTTCCACCGCGCAAACTCGCATTTACCGTCGCCCCGCCGGCCCGCCCGTATTCGGCGCTCATGTTATTCGTAATTACACGAAACTCGGCCACCGCGTCCGGCGGCGGTTGCACCACTTGATTCGAAAACCCTTGATTCGAAGTGCCAAAGTAGTTATTATCCAGTCCATCGAGCAAGAAATTATTCGCCGTGCTGCGCAAGCCGTTTACACTAAATGACGCCTCACGTTGCGCCGAACCTACCCCGGAACTCGGCGTCCGCACAATGCCGCTACTCAGATAGATCAACTCCGAGTAAGCTCGACCCGCCAAGGGTAACTCTTTAATCTGCGCCGCCGCAATCGTCTGCCCGCGTTCGGCGCTATCCGTCTGCAGTAAAGCCACCTCGGCTGAAACGTTCACACTTGACTGGACCGAATCGACCTCCAGTTCGAAATTCACGCGCTGTCGCGCGCCAATGGTGAGTTCGAACTCGGGGCTCGCCTGCGCTCGAAAGCCGGACTGCTCCACCCGCAACCGGTAGCGCCCAATCGGAATGGCGAGAAACTCGTAAGTGCCCTTCTCATTTGTGCGCGCTTTCAAAGTAACGCCCTTGCGCACTTCCTCAATCACAACCGTCGCCGAAGCCACGGGCGAACTCGATCGGTCGTTCACCGTGCCCAACACCGTACCCGCATCAAACTGCGCCCACACCACGGACACCATGCCGAAAAAGACCACCAGAGTTCGCATTCTTTGAGGATGGCAAGCCGAGGTGTCAGTTCAATGAACGTAGGCTGACAGTTCCGTGCAGTATACTAACGGTCGTGAATCAGGCCCCCCCCATCCAACTTCCGGGCCTGCGCTGGTACATCATCGGGCTCATCTTCCTGGCGACCCTGATCAACTTCATCGATCGCCTCACCGTCTCGGTGCTCGCCCCAATCATCGTGCGCGATCTGAAACTGAGCAATCAGCAATTCGCCCAAATCGCCACCGCCTTTCTGATCGCTTACGCCGCCAGCCAAGCCCTCTCCGGCCGCCTCTACGACCGCATCGGGCTCAAGCGTGGCTTCACCCTCTCGATCATCGTGTGGAGTTTAGCCGCCATGGCGCACTCGATGGCCCGGTCGGCCGCCAGCCTGAGTATCTTCCGCTTCTTACTCGGACTCGGCGAGGCCGGTAATTGGCCCGGTGCGGCGAAGGTAGTGGCCGAATGGTTCCCCGCCACCGAACGCGCCTTCGCCATGGCCATTTTTAATAGCGGCTCCGCCCTCGGCAGTGTCATCGCCCCACCGGTGATCATTTATCTCCAACTTACTTTCGGCTGGCAGACCACCTTCCTCGTCACTGGATCGCTTGGCTTCGTTTGGCTCGCCCTCTGGCTGTGGATCTATCAGCCGCCGCTCGAGCATCGGTGGATGGGTGCTCCGGAGCGTGCCTTGTTAGTCGAACGCCAAATGCCCCACCAATCGCCGCTACCCACCCGCGAACTCCTGCGCTTCCGTCCCACTTGGGCCATCATTCTCTCGCGCCTACTAACCGACCCGGTTTGGTGGCTGTATCTCACCTGGCTGCCGCTTTACTTCAGTAAAGTGCACGGCCTCGACATGAAGCAACTCGCCTGGTTCGCGTCCATTCCCTATCTCGCCGCCGACGCCGGCAGCTTACTCGGCGGCGCCGCTTCCGGCTTTCTGATCGCGCGCGGCTGGAGCACAAACCGCGCCCGCAAAGCCGTCATCCTGGTAGGGGCGGCGCTGATGTCGAGCGGCATCGTCATCGCGGCCTTGCGCGACCCCGTGCAAATCCTCGTCGCCATCTCCGTCGTTACCTTCGGCTTTCAAGCCTGGATCAACAACGTGCAAACCCTGCCCAGCGACTACTTCCGCACCCGCAACGTCGCCTCGGTCGCCGGACTCGGCGGACTCGGCGCGGGCGTCGGCGCCATCCTCTTCACCCTCAGCACCGGCTGGGTGGTGGACCATTTCGGTTACCAACCCATCCTCATCGCGGCCGGCATCATGCCCGCCCTGGGCACGCTGATTCTACTCACTCTGGGAGGCCGCATCCGGCCCCTCGAAACCTAAGGCTTCCGCCCCCACATCACGATGTTCCATGCCAACAACGACACGCCCGGAATCCTCGCCAACACCTCGTCCAAAGCCCGCAATGGTCGCCACCACCATAACGATTGCTCCGTTTCCCGATAAATGCGTTTCCAGTAGCGATCCCCGTTCGGATGCACTCGGTCCACCAAGTAGTACTTCAGAAACAGTACCAGCGAAGTAATCCAAAACTCCCGATGCTGTGTGCCAGGAAAGAACTCCCGCGCTAACGTCACGTCCGCCAAGCGCAACGGTGACTCATCTTCCGTCCGCACCTGGGTCGCCATCCGGCGATAGACCTCAATAACCGGGTTATAAGCTAGCGGGTCCCAGGAGAAGAACATGCCGCCTGGCTTCAGGGCCTTGTGCATCTGCGCAAAAAGAGCCCGTTTATCCGTGACGTGATGAATGGTATTCGCGACATAAACAATATCGAAAGCATTCTCCGGCAAGTCCAGCTGTTCGCCCGAAAGCACTAAGCCTCGCAACGTCACGCCGTGTAACTGGCCCAATTCCAAAGCCGCCGCCACCATGCCGGGCGAAATATCGGTGGTTGTGACATCCGCCCCTTGGAGCGCGAAATAAACGGAGGACTCTCCCAAGCCCGAGCCAATATCCAGCACCTGTTGCCCCTTGAGCGTTCCCATCTGCCGCAAGATAAACCGATTCTCGAGCGCCGTCGGAGCCTCGAAGGCCTCTCGAACTGGGACCTGCCGTAGGTCGGTCGACGATGCCCAAGCATCGTGAAACTGCACCTCGGCCGCGTGTACTGACTTTGGCTCGGTCATGAAATCTCCTGATTGATGCGCAGTAAGTCTTGCCGCAGTTCCCGTGCTTCTTCGTGATTCGCCGCTATCGGTTGATCGTATCAAACACTAAGGACAACGGTTGGCCCTTTATTTCTTCGAAAACTCGCGCCACATACTCGCCCAATACGCCGATACTCACCACAATCCCGCCGCCCACCAAGCGAATCACTACTATTAGCGACGCCCAATCGGGCACCATCGGCAGACCAAGGGCGGCGCTCACGATGCCGTTGGCGGCCTAGGTAATCCATATCCCAAACGATATCACACCCAGTAGGAAACTGATTCACAACGGCCCCGGAGAGAACGATAGCGCCGCCGGCCAGGCCAGTTTCTGCATCGTTTAGGCGCGTCGAAACAGCAAAGCCTGTTTGTCCTTGTCGATCAATTTCCACTGCGGCCAAAGGCGCAACAGGGTGGCGAGCGGCGTATCGGGCTCGATCATAATGTAGTCGAACCGGTACTGGTCCAGCAGCGCTTCGGCCTGCGTGTGGCCATCGCGCATCTTTGACATATCGGTGATTAGCTTCTCGCCGTAGAAGTTATGCCGGCCATCGAAGAATACCTGTTGGCGCGGATAATTGCAGTAAATTAAATAGCCGCCCCATTGGTCAGAGGTAAACACGCGGGCCTGCGCCAATTCGCCATGCCGAGCCACTAACTGAGTGGGAAACATCTCCGGCGCTAGGTCGCGCGGCCACATCATGGTGGGCGATATCGAAAGAAAGAGAACAAATACGAGGGTCCAAAGGCTAGGGTGGGCATGGCCCGCGGATAGCTTCGCCGATAAGTCATCCAGTACGCGAAACACGCTGGTGCGCGGCAACCTGGCCACGAAAGCCGCCCATAAGGCCGTCAACTCCGCCGCCACAATCGGCAGCACCGCCAACATAAACAAGGGCACGTGCCGCACCGAAGTCAGGCTCGCCCAGGCAAAGAACAGGATCGTGTAGACCTCAGTAAATCGCCGCTTCGCGAGTAATCCGCCCACCAAGGCCAAGCCCACGAACAGCATCACCATGTAAACCATCAACTGCTCAGACCGGAACGACGGCGACTTAAACTCATCCACCAAGGACATCAGCCACTTGGCTTGCATCGTCTCCAAAATATGCTGGTGCAGATGGTAGCCATAAGGATTAACGAGCGACGCCCCCAGGCAAGTCGCCCCCACCATCGTGAGCCGCATTGCCGCCGCCCATAGCCGCTCCGTCAATTGCCCCGCCACCATCAGCCCGATCAGCACAAAGAGTACCGGAAAGCCGCCATGCAAATTGGCCCACAGGACGGTGAGCGGTACCAGCGCCCAAATCCCCCCGTCCGGCCGCCGCCGGTCGCGTTCCAGCAGCCAAGCCGCCGCCACCAGGAATAGCATCGTGAAGATGTGCGGTCGCGCGTGAAAGTGAATACTCGAGGCGTTAACCGCAAAGAAGGTGAGAAAGATACTCACGCCCCCGTTGGCCCCGCGCCACAAGGCGAACAGGAACACCATCACAAAGGTGAGCCCCAATACGACACC
>JBBQQS010000278.1:0-7075 GCA_038215525.1 Bryobacterales bacterium | reverse complement strand
GAGAGCCAACGTCAGGCCGATCATGACGACCACCGCGGTCCAGGCTACGACATTGTAGATGGCGTTGTTGGTCCACTCGCGCATCAGGCGGCGCTTATTCACCAGTAAGATCATGAACACCAGCACTAGCGGCAATAAGATGCCATTAAGGACTTGCGAAAGTAAGATGGCTTTCACCAGCGGGAACGAAGGCAGTAACACCACCCCACCGCCAACCACGATGAGTAAGGTGAAAAGCCAGTAGAAGATCGGCGCTTCGCGGAAACCGAAATTCACGCCGCTTTCGAAACCCAGGCCTTCGCAGACCGTGTAAGCCGTGGATAAGGGCAAGATACAGGCGGCGAAGAGTGAGGCGTTGAATAAGCCGGCGGCGAACATCAGGTAAGCGTAAGTGCCGAAGGGTTTCAAGCCTTCGGCGGCGTCGGCGGCGTCCTTGATGTCGCGCGGGGCGACACTGCCGATGGCGCCGGCGCAGGCGACGATGATAAAGAAGGCGATCACCGTCATCACCACGCAGCCGACGATCACTTCGATGCGCGATTCGGCGTATTCCTTCGCGCCGACGCCTTTCTCGACGATGGCGGCTTGTAAGTAGAACTGCATCCACGGCGCGACGGAGGTGCCTACCATGCCGATGAGCATCGTGAGGTAACCATACTCGAACATGAACTCGGGCTTCACGCTATAGAGCGCGGCCTGCTTCCAATCGGGCTTCACCAGGATGCCGGCGACAATGTAAGAGATATAAAGTACGGTGGCGAAGAGGAAAACTTTTTCCACTCGCGCGTAAGTACCCTTCACTACCAATAGCCAGACGATGATGGCG
Organism: Bryobacterales bacterium; assembly: GCA_038215525.1. GTDB lineage: Bacteria > Acidobacteriota > Terriglobia > Bryobacterales > Bryobacteraceae > JALHNI01. The sequence continues at coordinate 6,249 of JBBQQS010000278.1, read as the reverse complement.
CCCAAAGGCACGGAAAAATAGCGGCTGATGTGGAATAACTCGAGCGAACTGGCGATGCCGGCGAAATTAGCCATCACGTTCATCAGGTTGGCGACCACGAGGATCGCCATCATGAAGAAGGTGGTGCGCAGGCCGAACTCTTCGCGGATGAGGTCCGAGAGGCCTTTGCCGGTGACGGCGCCCATACGGGAGCACATCTCCTGCGTCACGATGAGCAACACCATGATGGGCATTAGGGTCCACAGCGGCAGATAACCGTAGCGGGCGCCGGCTTGCGAGTAAGTATAAATGCCACCGGCGTCGTTGTCGACTACCGCAGTAATAAAGCCGGGGCCGATGACGGAGAAAAATACGGCGATGTGATATTTCAGGCGGCGGAACAAGTTACTCGTCCCTCAGCCAGGTAATGACGTCGTCGGCGGTGATCACGCCCACCAGGCGTTCTTCGGCATCCACCACCGGCAGCTCCAGTAAGTTGTATTTGTCGAATAACTCCACCACGCGGCTTTGCTTGGCGTTCACTTTCACCCGGGTGGAATTCTCGGCCGCCAGCTTTACCAGCGGTGTGTCGCCTTGGGCGAGCAACAGGCGTGCTAGTGGGACGGTGGCCATCAGCTTTTCGCCGGCCAGCAGATAGATGGCTTGCAGCGCTTCAATGCTTTCGGGATTCTCTTTCAGGAGCCGCACGGCCATAGCCACGGTGGCGTCGTCGGCCAGGGCGACGAACTCGGTGGACATCAGGCGGCCAGCGCTGTCGTCGGCGAACTCGAGTAGCTCGGTCACCTCGTCTTCGGCTTCCATTTCGTGCATGATCTCGTCGGCACGCTCTTCCCCGAGTTCGGCCAGGACGTCGGCGGCCTCGCCGGGGTCCATTTCGTCCATGATGTCGGCGGCCTTCTCGGTTTCGAGGGCCTCGAGGATGCTGGCTTGCATGTCGGGGTCGACCTCGCTGAGGGCCTCGGCCGCGACCTCTTCGTCGAGGGAGGCGATGATGGCCTCGCGGTCCTCGGGGCCCAACTCCTCGACGATGTCGGCGATGTCGGCCGGGTGCATCTTCTCGAGGAAGTCGTGGGTGATGTTCAGGCGGAGCCGGCGCTGGGGGTCCGGCTCGACGATGTTGCAATATTGCCAGCTGATGCTCTGCGGGGCGATGGGGGACTGGAGGCTGCGGATCCAGTCGCGCGGCAGCAGGCCTTGGGCCAGGCGGCGCAGGACGCTGCGCAGGCCGACGTCGACTTCGAGGACCTTTAGCTCGGAGCCGTCGATGGTAAAGGTGACGTCGGTGACGCGGACCACTTTGCGGCCCTGGGCGTCGATAATCTGCTGGTCGAGCAGGTCGCGTACCAGGCGGAGCATGTACTCGTCGTTGTGATAGGGCGTCAGCACCTCGTCGCGTAAGCGCAGTCCGTTTAGAGAGATGCGCTGAATCTGGTCGTGCCGGACCGCGAGCCAACTGGTGCCGCTGCCGCCGATCAGGTAGCGGTCGACGCGTTGCGGGTCAATCAGGGGGACGATGGCCGCATCGCGCACGCGACCGAGCACGCGGCCCTTGAGGTCATAGACCTTGAGCCCCAGTAATTCGGTGAGGTAGAGAATATCCGCCATTGGCCGCCCGCGTCCATCCCCTCCACTATCGCCAATCGCGGGCGGATGGGGCAAGCCGAATTAACGTGCCGGTACCCACTGACCTGATTTTTGTAGTTCCGCCCGGACGGCGATGCCGGCGGGGACCCATTCGCAGGCCACTTGGCGGGCCTTGCGGCAGGCCACGGCGGGGGAGGTTTGGAGGCAGAGAGTGGCCTCGTTCAGGATGGTGAGGTCGCGGGCGGCGAGGATGGCCATGTCGTGCACCGTGTCCGAGGCGCGCTTCAGGTAGACCAGCCGGGCTAAGGCCATCCCTTTGGCATTTTGGAAGATACGGTGGACGGGCTGCGGCTGCGGAGAGGGCTTTCCGTCGCGCATGGCTTCGGCTTGGGTGAAGCGGATTTGGGCCTTGGGCAGGATGTCGTAGTAGGAGGTCTCGTAGCCTTCGAAATCCGGGGCGGCTTTGAGGGTGAGGGTGTTGCCTGGTTCTTGGACGGGCTCGGTTTTCACCTGGAAACCGCCGCCTTTGAGCAATGGAGTGATGACGCGGAGGCGCCAGCCAGGTTCCAGGTCGAGATAGGTGCCGGCGAGGGGCTTGGGGGTGGCGGGCGTCGGGACAGTGCGCGGGGCGCAGGCGACCAGCAAGAGGGTCAGGCCTAAGATGGCGGGCCGGGGGCCCACCCTACTGGTAACCCTACTGGGGCTGCTCGGGCGCATCGGCTTTGGCCTCTTTGGCTTCTGCTTTCATACGTTCCAGGGCGGCGCGGGTGGGTTCGGAGAGGGCGGTGCGGGCAAGGTCGCTGATGACACTGCCCAGGGATTGGCGTTGGGCATTGGCGAGATCCTTGGCGAGGGCCAGGACGTCGTCGTCGATATCGAGGGTGGTCCGCATGTGGGGCCATGATACCAAGCTACCCAACGAGCTCGTGCGTAAAGTACGGATCCACGCGTTCGCCAGCGCCCGGTCAAAGCTTCGCGGTGGAAGGTGCGGGTGGCGGCGGTTCAGGTTTCGCATGGGGCCGGACGAACACTATCGCGGCAACCGGACGTTGCTATACTCGCGGGTTGCGATGGCGTTTTCTGAGTTTGGCCTGCCTGCTGGGCGGCGAGATTCTGATCACTTCCCTCTGGTTCGATGGGAAGTCGATTGAGAAGAGCGAAGGATTGCGGGCGCTGCTGGGCGCGTGGGGTGCGTGGGCGCTGCGCTGGGCGGTGGGTTTCGCGGGTCTTTTTTCCACTTTCGCCTACCTCCGCCACGGCCGGGCGTTGGCGGAGTTAAACAGCCGCGAGCCGCTTCGGATCTGGATGCTGGTGGCGCATGCCGGTTGCTTCGGTTTGTTCTTGCTGCTGTCGCGCGCCGTCTACGGACCCGGAGCCCAAGCGGACTTCAGCGTCCTGATCTGGATCGCTTTGGCCGGCAGTGTCGCCGCCTCGGCCGCCTTCGGGCTGATTCCCGTCACCATCTGGCAATTGGCCCTGCGCATCACCGGGCCGCTGTGGGCCTATAGCGCCGCCGCCGCCGTTGCCGCCTGCGCCGTCATCCCCCTCGTCCGCGGACTTTGGCAGCCTGCCACCCGTACCACCTTCTGGCTGGTGGAATTTCTCCTCTCCTATGTCTTCCCCCATCTGGTGGTGAATCCGGAGCGCTTGGAAATCGGCACGCGGTCTTTCCGCGTGATCATCTCGCCCGAGTGCAGCGGCCTCGAGGGCATGGGATTGTTGTTGGTTTTTGGGGTGGTCTGGCTGGTGGTCTTCCGCGCCGAACTGCGCCTTCCGCAAGCCCTGGTGCTGCTGCCGGCGGGCATGTTCGTACTGTATCTCTCGAACTCCTTGCGGATCGCGGCGCTGGTGATGCTGGGCGATGCCGGCTGGCCCGACATTGCGAAGCGGGGCTTCCATTCTCAGGCCGGATGGATCGCTTTCAACCTGGTCGCCTTCGGCTTATCGTTGGGGGCGCGCCGCTGGCGATGGGTGTCCAACCGGCCGATGAAGCAGAGCGACGAGGAACACCCCGCCGCGCCTTACCTGGTGCCCTTCCTCGCCATCGTGGCGGCCGGCATGTTGGCGGGCGCGCTGTCGACCGGCTTTGAATGGTTCTACGGCCTGCGCGTCCTGGCCTGCCTGGGTGCGGTGTGGTTCTTCCGGCGCGAGTACCGGCAAGTGGATTGGCGTGGCGGCTGGGTGGGCGCCGGCGTAGGAATCCTGATCTTCGCGCTGTGGATCGGGGGTGCCAGCGCAACGGCACAGGCGATGCCCAAAGCGCTGGCGGCGAGTTCGCCCGCGGTGATGCTGGGCTGGATCATCCTGCGCATCGCCGGCGGCGTCTTCACGGTGCCCCTGGCGGAAGAACTCGCCTTCCGTGGCTTCGGACTCCGCCGTCTGGTAAGTGTGGATTTCGACCTGGTCCCCTGGCGGGTCTTCACCTGGACCTCCCTGCTGATCTCCTCACTTCTCTTTGGTCTCCTGCACGGCGACCGCTGGCTGGCCGGAACCTTGGCCGGCGCGGCTTATGCCCTGGCCATGCGCCACCACGGCCGCCTCGGTGACGCCATCCTCGCCCACGCGGTCACCAATGCCTTGCTCGCGTTCTGGGTGCTTTGGTTTGGGCGTTGGGACTTGTGGTGACGCTCGGAAGGCCGAAGGCGACGTATCCCGTCTTGGTTTGAAGGCCCGTGAAGGGGTTCGCCCGCTGCGGCGACGGCTCTTGGGCGAACGCGGCCGTCGCAAGAATGGCAGCTAGATCGGCTCGACACTTCAACGCTTTGATTCTATTCAACCTTGCCCTTTACGCACGAGACACTTCCGTGCCCTCGTCCCGTGGGGGCGGATATTTCGCGGGTGTCGTAAGACGAACGGCTTCACATAATTCACTTGTTGCACTTAATTCATTTCAGGCGCAAGATGAAGGTAGAAGAACATGCTTGCCCATAGACAACTCCCCCCTTCCCCACAGGACGCGGCGATGGCGCGGGTGTCCGGCCAGGTTCTTTCGCCTTTCGTGCAGCGCAAGGGGTCTTTGGCGCTGAAAGTCCGGGAAGCGGGCCAAGATCGGCCTTTGGAACTTCCGGCCGGGGCGGTCGCCCTGCTGATGGGCATTCTGGAAGCCATGGCGGCGGGCCGGGGGCTTACCCTGATCCCTGAAAATGCGGAGCTGACATCTGTACAGGCCGCTGAGCTACTGAACGTTTCACGCCCGTTTCTAATCAAGCTTCTTGAAGACCAGGTCCTGCCGCACCGCAAGGTAGGCAAGCATCGCCGCGTGCGCGTGGAAGATGTAATGGCCTACAAGGCGAAGATCGACTGCGAGCGGGATACCGTGCTCGACCGACTGGCCCAGGAAGCGCAGGAACAGGACCTGGGCTACTGACCGAATGAGCCAATATACGGCTCTACTTGATGCGAATGTGCTCTACCCGGCGCCGCTGCGCGACCTCTTTCTGCAACTCGCGGTCACGGATTTGTTCAAGGCCAAATGGACAGCGGATATTCACCGCGAATGGATCGAGGCGCTGATGCGCAAACAGCCGCGACGGGATAGAGCGGCGCTTGAGAGGACGCGCGACCTGATGGACCAAGCGACAAGAGACAGCCTCGTTACCGGCTATGAGCCATTGATCGCCTCGCTGACGCTTCCTGACCCGGACGACCGGCACGTGCTAGCTGCGGCTATCGCGGATGCGGTGCTGGCGCCCTTTCAGATTGAAGCCCAGCACCCTGACGAATTCCTCTGCAATCATCTGAGCCTAGCGCCCGGAGTCGTCTGCGGCGCAGTGCGCAAAGTTCGGGCGCGACTTCTAAAGCCCCCATTCAGTGTCGAGGAGTATCTCGCAACGCTTACCAAGCAGGGCCTCGTCGCGACGGTCGGCGAGTTGCAGTCTTTCGCAGACTTGCTTTGATTCGCAATACACGGTCTACCGTCAACAAAGGGCGGACTTCTCGACCGGCTTAATCACATCGATTCGGGGGTATGAGGGGATTGAGGAGAAGTTGAAGTAAGTAGGGGCGGATATTTCGCGGTTGTCGTAGTTACGAAACGAACCGGGGAGTTATTGATTCGATTGGGTTTTCCTCCTTACTTGCCTGGTGCGGCTGAAGCCCGCGACCACCTTTCACTTACTCCCCAGGGTAGCAGGTGGCGGTGAGAAGATTTGGCTAAGCTGTTGATTCAGCTGGTGAAAATCGTGGTGATCGGCAGTTGTCGAAACGCACGATTTTGGGGATCGGCATGGTTGGAATGCCTTAGTTGCCGCGATTGAAGGTGGGTAAGGTATTGACCTCGTGTAGCTTACGGAAAATCGGCCGCCACGGAAATAGAATACGATATGGGGATAGCGTAATTGATGGCTACCGGAGGAGTGCTTGGGAAGGCAGAAGAATTACCGCGGCCAGAACTGCGAAAGCCAGTCCTTCGCCGGGCAGGAATTGCGCGGCGCTGACTTCCGTGGTGCCAAGTTGGCCCACGCGGATTTCACCGGGGCCGACATCCGCGGGGCTGACTTTCGTACCGCCGATGCCTCTTATGCCCGCTTCCGTTCGGTCCTGGTGGGCCGGAAACTAAGGGATGCGTTCGCCTTCTCTTTCGCCGCCATCGCTCTGGCTGGGATTTTCTTGTTGCTCGGGGGAGGGGCCACAGCGGTGTACTCCTCTCTAACCGCAAGGACAGGC
>JBBQQS010000277.1:0-7089 GCA_038215525.1 Bryobacterales bacterium | reverse complement strand
GGAGCGTTCGGCCTCGCTGGAGGCATCGCGCAAGGCTGCCGGCAGATCTTCGTGGCGATCGACGCGCCGCATCCCTTTGCCGCCGCCGCCCGCCGCGGCTTTGAGCAGCACCGGATAGCCAATGGCAGCCGCCAAAGTCTGCGCCTCTTCCGCACTCTCAAGCGCTTTCTTCGTGCCCGGAGCCAGCGGCACCCCGGCCTTCTCAGCTAACTCGCGCGCTGCCGTCTTCGACCCCAAGGCGCGGATCGCGGCCGGTGTCGGCCCGATGAACTTGATGCCCGCCTGCCCACAAGCCTCGGCGAATTCGGCGTTCTCCGAAAGGAACCCGTAGCCCGGATGGATCGCTTCGGCGCCATGCTTGGCCGCCGCCGCCAGGATCTTGTCGATCCGCAAGTAGCTTTCGCTCGAAGGCGACGGGCCCAGGTAAGCTGCTTCGTCGGCTTGGCGGACGTGCAGCGCCGCGCGGTCCGCATCAGAATACACGGCTACGCTGCGGATGCCCATTTCCCGCAGGCCGCGAATGATGCGTACGGCGATTTCTCCGCGATTCGCCACCAATACTTTACGGAACATGGATACCGAATTTTAGCACTGGCTCCGGCCCCGGCGGCCGTTTATGAGACCATAGCGGAATAAGTTGCTATGCCTGCTACTGAACGCCTTCCGAAGAGCAACGCTACGGCCAAGGATACCCTGAAGGGCCAAGGGGTGCGTCTCACCCGCCAACGGCAGATCCTGATGGACATTCTGAACGCCTCCGCGACGCATCTGGACGCCGAGAACTTGTACTTGCTCGCCCGCGCCAAGGACCCGAAGCTGAACCGCGTCACTGTCTACCGCACCCTCAAGATGCTCAAAAAAGGTGGCCTGGTCGATGAGCTCGACCTGATGCACTTCGGCGGCGACCAGCACTATTACGAATCCAAGATGAAGCCCGAGCATGCCCATATCATCTGCATGCGCTGCGGCCGTGTGGAAGAGTTCTTCGGCGAGCCGCTCCAGAAGATCCGCCAGCAAGTGGAGCAGGACTTCGGCTTCGAGATCCTGATCGCGCGCACCGAAGTCGGCGGCTATTGCGCCCTCTGCCGGGCCTTGCGCGCCCAGGAAGCGCCCGAAGCCGCGGCGGAGGCCTGAGTCGTTTGGCCGTCGAACCGTACATCCTGCTGGAACATCCCGCGGGGGGGCGCAGCCGCCACGCCATTGACCATCTGCCCTTTGAGATCGGCCGCCAGCCCGGAAATCAGCTTGTGGTACGCGACAATCGCATCTCCCGCCGCCATGCTCGCATCTCCCTCACCGATGACCAATACTCGGTTGAGGACCTCGATTCCCGATCCGGTGTCTACCTGAATGGCCAGCGCCTGACCGCGCCGGCGCCGCTCAAAACCGGCGACCAGATCGATTTCGGCGTCGACGACGGCTACCGGCTCACCTTTGCCCTCGAAAGCGAAGGACTGGCCCGCCTGATGGGCAGTTTTGGGGAGCAGGGCCCGGTGCCGGCCGGCGCGCAGAACCTGGCCAAGCTGCGCAGTCTGGTGGAAGTCGCGCGGGCGCTGCAGACCTCGCTATCGATTGACGATGTGCTTGCCGCTGTCGTCGACGCCGCCCTTACCATCACCTCCACCGAACGCGGCTTCCTGCTGCTGCGCCAAGGCGAGGACTTGACGATGCGTGTCGCCCGCGACTGCGCCCGCCGCGCCCTGGCCGAGACCGATCTTCGGGTTCCCACCAAGCTGATTCACCGCGCGCTTGCCAGCCGCCGTGACATGCTGACGATGAACTTCGACCCCTATGCCGGGTCAGACCCCAGCATGACCGTCGCGCAACTCGAGCTGCGCAGCGTGATCTGCGTGCCCTTGGTGAAGCTCCGGTCGAACTCGCCGGACGCGACCCAGCAGCTCGACGCGGCGGCGGATACGGTTGGCGTCCTCTACCTCGATAGCCGCAACGCACAAGCCGATCTGTCCGCGGGCAATCGGGAGTTACTCCAGACCCTGGCCCTCGAAGCGTCGACGATTCTAGAAAACGCCCGGCTGCTCGACGAAGATCGCCGCCGGATGAAGCTCGACGAGGAGATGGGCATCGCCCGCGAGATTCAGCAAAGCTTACTACCGCGGATCCTGCCGACCGATGCCTGGTTCTCCGTTTGCGGCTCGAGCCAGCCGGCCGCCCAGGTCGGCGGCGATTACTTTGACGTCCGGCCGGCTGAGCGAGGCGGGTGGTCGATTGTCGTGGCCGATGTCTCGGGGAAGGGAGTCAGTTCGGCACTCATGGCCTCGCTGCTCCAAGGCGCCTTTGTCGCCGCGCATCACCGCCCGGAGTCGATGGTCGACCATCTGGAACGCGTGAATCGCTTCCTGCTCGAGCGCATGGAAGGCGAGAAGTACGCCACAGTATTCTATGCCATCCTGCAGCCCGATGGACTCTTGCACTATGCCAATACCGGTATCTGCCCGCCGGCTGTCGTGCGCGCAAATGGCAAGATTGAGCGGCTCGAATCGAACGGCATGCCCCTCGGCCTATTTGAGGAGGCTACTTACGAGTTAGCTCAGGTCCAGATGGACAAAGGCGATGTCATCGTCGTCTTTAGTGACGGCGTCGAAGATTCCCAGAATTCTGCCGGCGATCACTTCGGGAAAGCCCGCGTCCGGGAAGCGCTGGTGCTGGGCGGCACCCCCAACCAATTGCACGTCCGCCTGCGTGATGCCGCCCTGGCCTTTACCGGCGATGCTCCCCAAGCCGATGATCTGACCGTCGTCGCCTTTGGCTATCGGCCCAACGGCTAGGTTACGAAACGAACCCGGGAGTGATTGATTCTAAAGGATCGGCGTACTTGGGGAGAGGACGCCACCCCGCGGGCAGGAATGTGGGGCCACTGCTCTAGAGTAGCAGGCCGGACCAAGAGATTTTGGCTAGGTTGTTGATTCTAATGGATAAGATCTCGAAACCGGGGTGCTCGCCCCGAGTTGGGCCAGACAGTTTGGCTTTATATGATTGAATCTAAACAGCTTAACCCGGAACGGGGGCATCCACGCGCATCCCTGGGTTTCCTTGTAGCCGATTGATCTCAAAGCACTTAGCGGCAAATACAGCGATTCATCCTATTGTCATTCATGCGTAATGCAAAGGCGCTAGCCTGAGGCCATGAAGCTAGCCACCATCGCCTTGCTGTTCCTGGCCTCCAGCGGAATCTCTGCCACCGTCGAAACCTTTGACCGTTTCCTACCTCTGGTGCACGATGGCGACGGCTGGTCGACCCAAATCACCTTGGTGAATCTATCCGCGAAACCCGCGACGATCCTGGTCACCTTCATGGATCCGGCCGGTTTCCTGGACACCTGGAAGGTGGCCCTCAAATCGAACTTTGGCAAAGTGATCGCCAACATGGTGGACCTGCCGCTTGCTCCGGGCGCCATGGCAGTAATTGAAACCAGCGGCGTGCCCACCAGGCTGACCCGCGGCTTTGTCGAGATCATCGAGTACGGAGAACAGCCGGTGGGTGGCTTCGCGACGCTGACTAAGAAAGAGGGCGACCGCATCGTTCAGCGTTTGGAAATTCCGCTGTCGCCGGAGCATGAGCGCCGTTCCGTTGTGCCGGTCGACCTTTCCGATCCCCAGGTGACCGCCGAGATGGTCTGGGTCTCCATCACCTCCACCGCCACGCTCGACCTGCTCTTCCGCAACTTGGCCGGCGAAACCGTGCTGCGCGACCAACTCACGTTCGACAACCGGGCCCAGATCTTCGTCGATCTTCGCCGCGAGTTTCCCCAACTGAAGGACTTCCGGGGCACGCTGCAATGGACCGTCACTTTCCCCAATGCCGATCGCTACGAGCCTCGCATCCTCGCCGCGGTGGGCCTGCAATCGAGCGCCAGCGGCTGGGCGATCCGCCCCGGTATGACCCTTCCCGCCGACCAAGCCAGCAGCAGCCCCTACTAGCGAGCCCAAAATTTCGCATAGGGCGGAGCGCCGGGTTGGGCGGCGGCGATGTTATCGGCTTCCTGACTATTGGCGGTATCCGGGCCATCCGGATATCGATAGCGGGCGACAAATTCGGGCTTCATTTCAAGTCCCCAGCCGGGTGCGCGGCCGAGTTGATAGTGGCCGTCGACGACTTCGAGGGGATACTCAAAGACTCCGGCTTGCAGGAATTCGAGATACTCGAGGAGTCGCCCCTCGCTGCCGAACCAGGCTTGGTCGAAGACGGACATGGGCCCCACTAACTGGCCTAAGCCGATGCCGCCGCTATGTGGACATACGGGCACACTGAATTTCGCGGCCATGGCGACGATGGCGAATAACTCATTCACGCCGCCGACGCGGGCGCCGTCGATTTGGCAATGGGTGAGTCCGCCGCCGGCGAGTAACTGCTTGAAGGTGATCGCGTCGGGGGCCTGTTCGCCGCCCGCGACGCCGATGCCCGAGGGCGCCAGGGCTTCGCGCAGCTTGATGTGACCGACGATGTCGTTATAGGCGATCGCTTCTTCGATGAATAAGATCTTAAACTCGGCTAACTCCTGCATGTAAGTGGCGGCGTGTTTCCAGTCACCGAGGTTTTGGTTGGAGTCGGTGAGTAAGAGAGCGTCGGGGCCGGTGGCGTCGCGGATAGTGTTCAGCATGCGTCGGTCTTCGTCGAGGGCGCGTTGACGGTCATATTGTTGCCCGCGTCCGACTTTGGCTTTGAAGGCGCGGGTGCCTTTGGCGTAGAGGTCCCGGCAGAGGTCGTGCACTTCGGTGAGGGGACGGCCGCTCCAGCCGGCGGTGCTGTAGACCTTCGGGCCGCGATGTTGCAGTCGCTCGAGGTTGGCCGCTTTCTGGGGCTCGTGGCGTTGTAACATCTCGAGTAACTCGTCTTCGGTGAGGACGTCGCGCAGATGGTGAAAGTCAATGCATTCGACGATCTTTTCTGGAGGCAGGCTGGTGAGTAACTGCCACATGGGCACGCCGAGGGACTTGGCCCACAGGTCCCATAGAGCATTGACGATGCCGCCCACGGCCATGCGGTAAGTGCCCAGGGCGAGCCAGCGTAGTTGGTGATGCTCGGCGAGGGACTGCGCGAATAAGCCGGGTTCGGCGATGAATTCTTCGAGCGAACGGCCGACCACCAAGCGGCGCAAAGCTTCTACGGCGGCTACTTGGATCTGCGTGCCGTCGCCGATGGTGAAGATGAGTGCGCGGCCTTCGAGCCCCGAGCTAGTGCGGAGGATGGGGATGGCGCAGGAGTAATTGGGGGCTAAGTGGCGCGGATCCGACCCGGCCATGCCGAGGCGGACGGTAGGATAACGGATATCGAGGACATCGAGCGAGACAATCTGGTGCTGCATGGATTTACTCCATGATAAAGCTACTTGAGGAAGCCTAAATCCGAGACCTTGAAGTTGCCGATATTCGGGAAGACGATGTTGGCGATCGCCGCGAGGTTCTGGCTCTTCCAAAGCGCCTCCACTTCGGTGAGTTTCGGGTGCAGGGCAAAGCCGGCTTTCCCGCTGGTGACCGGTAAAGGCGAAGCCGATGGCAAGGCGAGGTTCTTGCGGTTGGCGGGATTGTGCGGCCACATGGGTTCGCCGGGTTTTACGGGGTAGGTCCAACCGGTGAAGCTGCGAGCAAAGCCCTCAACGTAGTCCTGGTTGTAAGTGGGCACGGGATTGCCTTTGCTGTCTTTCAGTACCGTGCCGTCCGGTCGTAACTGCACTAAGCCCAAGGAAAACGACTGCAAATGTCGCCCCTGCCCGATGCGCCGGTCAATGCGAATAATTTCAGCTCGATGGCTCCCGTGCAGGCGCAGTTCTTCGCGAACGCCAACCAAGGCACCGACCAGTTGCGCCAACGGGTGATGATCTTTATCCCCGACAGCACCCAGATCTGGCCGAGGGCGAACAGTCCTGAGCGTGAATAACTTTACTCCATCAAAGACAATCAGATGAATAAACGTTAAGTGGAATTGTGGAAATTTAGCGCAGATGGGCGAGGCGAAGCTTTTGGGGTCGCGGCCACCTTCCCCAATGCAGAAGCTGCTGTCTGGCGGCTGCACTCCGGCACATCCCTTGCTTTGCGAGTGAAGGTCTCAGGGTCGGTCGCGCTCATCAGTAAGTGCAACGCCTTGATCAGCGCTCAAACTATTTTCCTTTTCACATCGTCAAAGATAAGGACTTCGTTTAACGGCGCGCACGAGGCCCGCTCGATCAGCTTACAAGGATAGGTTTCCGACGGGGGCGCCTGCTTGGGGTTCCGGATACGCTCGAGCAGCATCGTGGTCAGCCGTTCGCCCAGTTGTTCGGCGAAGACCGAAATCGACGTCAGCGCCGGCTCCAGGATGGCGAACTCGGCGCGATCGCCCAGGCCCACCAGACTCATTTCGCGCGGAATAGCGATCTTGCGTTTCGATAGCTCGCGCCAAGCGCCGGCGGCGAGTTCGTCGTTGCCGGCGATGATCGCCGTGGGGGGGCCGCTCAAGCGCAGCAGTTGCTCGGTGGCGAGTTGGCCATAGTCCAGATCGCTCATCTGCCAGTTCTCTCCCACCGAGATTTCGTCGAGCCCATGGTCCGCTATGGCCCGCGCGTAGCCCTCATAGCGCCGCTCAAACCAAGGCCAGGTGCGGTTGCCGAGGAAAGCAATGCGGCGGTGGCCCATGCGGATCAGGTAGGCGGTGGCTTCGGCAATCGCCACGCGGTCGTCATAAAAGACGCAACTGTGCTCGATGCTCTTGGCCGGGCCGGCGAAGGCATTACCCAACATCGCGTAAGGCAAATGGCGCTTGTCGAGCACCTGCAGCAGATTGTCGTGGTGGACTCCGGCCAGCAGGACGCCATCGACGGCGCCAGCTTGTTCGAGCACGCGGGGCAGCGGCAATTCCGCCACGCGAGAGCGGCCGGAGTATTCGTAGCGGGCGAAGATGAGGTCGTAGCCTTGGCTGCGCAGGGCGCGCTCGCAGGAGACCAGCAGGTTCATGTGCATGGCCAGAATGTTCTGCCGGTTGCCGAGCAAGAAGAGAATGGTTTGCGAGCTTTGGCTCTTGAGCCGGCTCCAGTTTACGTTGCGCTGATAGTTGAGGTCGGCCGCGGCGCGCAGCACCCGGGCGCGGGTCTCGCT
>JBBQQS010000276.1:0-7095 GCA_038215525.1 Bryobacterales bacterium | reverse complement strand
TGCTCCAGGGTGACGACATACAACAACTTCGTATCCGGATTCCACGAAGGTGACATCCAGTTGGTCGCGCCGCGAACGCCAGGGCAAACGCGATTACCGGCCGGCGTCGGATTCTTGCCAGGGATCTCGATGGGGCGGCCTTTGGCGTCGATACCGGTGGCCCAGTCGAGTTGGTCGACTAACTTCGTGGCTTGCAGAAATTCGCCCGTCGTCCGGTCGAGCACGTAGAAGAAGCCATTGCGATTGGCGTGCAGTACTAACTTACGCGGCTTGCCTTTCCAAGGTAAGTCGACTAAAACGGGCCAGGCCTGCGCGTCCCAATCGTGCGTATCATGCGGCGTAAATTGGAAATGCCACTTGATCTTGCCGGTTTCAAGATCCAAGGCGACCAGGGAGCAGGAGTATAAGTTATCGCCGGAGCGCTCCTGCCCCGTAAAGTCCGGCCAGGGATTGCCGGTGGGCCAGTAGAGGGTGTTGGTTTCCGGATCGTAAGTGCCGGAGAGCCAAGTGGCCGCGCCGCCGTATTGGGCGAGTTTGCCCCAGCTGTCGGCGCCGGGCTCGCCTTTCTTGGGGACGGTCCAGAAGCGCCAGAGTTCTTCGCCGGTGGCCGCCGAATAAGCGGCGACAAAGCCGCGCATGCCGGTGTCACCGCCACCGACGCCGACTAATACGCGGTCCTTTACCGCAAAGGGCGCCATGGTGGCAAAGACGCCGTCGTCAATACTGGCATACTGTTTCTGCCAGAGCACCGCACCGGAGCGGCGATCCAACGCCGTCAGGAAACAGTCAGCGGTAATGAAAAACACCCGGTCACCCAGCAGAGCCGCGCCGCGATTGGCTCCGTCCTTCTTGGCGCGCGCGTCTTTCCATTGCCAAACCAGTCGGCCGGAGTGGGCATCGATCGCCCGCACTTCGTTGTTCGAAGTGGCGTAGAGGATGCCCTGATAGACAATCGGATTGGTGCGCAGGCCATTGGCCTTTTCAATATGGTGCACCCACTTGGGTACCAACTGATTCGCATTGGCCACGGTGATCTGGTTCAGCGGACTATGTCGCTGCCCGCGGAAGTCACCGGCGACGGTCAACCAATCAGCGTTTGGGCTGCGCAGTAAGTCCTCGTGTTTCACCTGCGCCCGCAGGGTGCAGCTCAGGAGGAGAATACTCAAGATTTTCATTTACTTTTTCTCCGCTACGATCGGGCGCAGGCTCTGCTTGGCTAAATAGGCGAGTAAGTTCTCGAGTTCTGGCTTACTTAGGCGCTTGGAGTAATCCTTCGGCATCGGCGACGTCCGCGACGCCTTCAGCTCCGCGACATCCGCCATGTCAATTAAATGCACGGCACCCAGGCGGTCCTGCAGTTGTAAAGAGTAATTGGAGCGATTGCGCTCCACGCCCGAAAGCTCCTGGCCGTCACGAAGCTTCACTGAAACTGCGCGATAGCCGACCGCGCCATTGGCATCGGGGTCGACGATCGACTCGCGCAAAGTCGGCAAGGATCGCGTGGCACCGGCGTTCGACAAATCCGGCCCCAACTTACCGCCGCGCCCTTGGATGGCATGGCAATTCGCACAGCCGGACGAAGCAAACACCGCTTCGCCCGCGCGCGCATCGCCCGGTACGTTCATCTCGGCCGCCGGCGAACTCAGGCTGCGCACGAAGGCGACCAACGGCCAGAGCTGATCGGCGGGCAAACGCGAAGCGGGCATCTCCGTACCGGGGATGCCCTTCTCGATGGTGCCGTAGAGCGCCGAATCGTCCAGCGAATGCCACATTACCTTGTCGCGCAGACTGGGTCCGCGGCCGCCGGCACCATCGGGCCCATGGCAGCCGCCGCAGCCGCCGGCAAACAACTGGCGGCCCGCGTCGATGGCCGCCGGGTTACCGATGGCCGGGTTCTGGGCGGGCTTCCCGGCCGCGTCGCCGTGTTGAGCCCAGGCGAGAGCGACCGTCAGATTCAGCAGAAGGAGAGTGCGCATAGCGCCCTCCATTAGATCACTAGAACTTGCCGAAGAAAACCAGCTCGGTTAGAGGCTTGCGTTCGCTTAAGGCGGTCTCCTGTCCTTGGATCTGAGGGTCGAGGGTGGCCGGGTCGCCTTCGTAGCCGATGGCGAAGGCCGCCGCGGGCACGTGACCTTCCGGAATGCCCAGCGCCGTGACGCAAGCTGCCGGATCGAAGCCGCCCATCTGGTGGATCTTCAACCCCTCGAATTCGGCCTGAATCGCCAACTGGGCCATCGCCTGGCCGGTATCGTAATGGGACCAAGCGTTGGGCTTGCCGTTGCCAGAATGGAGCTTAGCGACGGCGAGCCCCAGCACCGCCGCCGACTTCGCCCACGCCTGATTGAAGGGCACCAAGGTCGAGAGAATCCCCGCGAAGCCGGCCGTGTCACTGGCGTGCGCTACGACGAAGCGCCACGGCTGTTCGTTGTAGCAGGAGGGCGCCCAGCGGGCCGCTTCGAGCAGCCGCTCGAGGACGGCGGGCTCGATGGCTTGGCTGGTGAAGGCGCGGGGACTCCAGCGCTGTTGGAGCAGCGGAGCCAAGCCCGCCGGACGATTGGTGATGTTCTTCATGGATTCCTTTACTTCAAATCAAAAGCGATCAACTCAGTATGAGCTTGGGCGGTGAAGACAAGCTCACTTTCATTCTCGATGGCGGCGCCGTCGCCGGTGGAGAGCGCTTGGCCATTGACAGTGAGGCTGCCTTCGGCCACCTGCACCCACACGTTGCGGCCGGCGGCTACGGGGTACTGCACGGTCTGCCCGGGCTCCAGGATCAGCGCGTACATCTTTGCGTCGGCCACGATCTTCAGCGAGCCCTCAACGCCCGTGGGCGAGGCGACCAGCTGCATGCGGTTCTTCCGCGCCTCCCGGTCAAAGGTTTTCTGCGAATAGCCCGGCGTCACATCTTTTTCGTCCGGTTGGATCCAGATCTGGAAGAGATGCACGGGCTCGGTTTTGGAGGCATTGAATTCACTGTGCATCAGGCCGCTGCCGGCGCTCATGGCTTGCAGTTCTCCGGGCCCGATTTGGCCCTCGCCGCCGGTGGAATCGCGGTGCGTGAGGGCGCCCGAATTCACCCAGGTGAGGATCTCCATGTTGTCGTGCGGATGCGTGCCAAAACCCTGGCCGCCGCCGAAACGGTCCTCGTTGATCACGCGCAGGGCCCGGAAGCCCATGTGGCGCGGATCGTAGTAGTTGTTGAAGCTAAAGCTATATTTGGCGTCGAGCCAGGCGTTCCGGAAGGCGCCGCGTTCGGTTGAAGGACGAAGGTCGATCATGGAAGTTTCCCTTTCTAACGTGATCCCATTATTCGTGATCACGACTAATAGATGCGCGCCTTAGCTTTTGGTTGCAAGGAGCCGCTCCAGCAGCCGTCCCAGGTCCTTGAGCTCTGCCGCTGTCAGGTGTCCCATTGTGCTGCGGTGATACGCGGCGATGGCCGCATCGAGCGAATCGAGCAGGGCCAGGCCGGCGTTGGTGACGCGGGACAGCAGCACCCGCCGATCCACCCGGCTTCGCTCGCGCACAATCCAGCCACGCTTCTCCATGCGGTCGAAGAGGCGGGTGACGTCCGGATCCTGGTTGATCATCCGGGCCGCCACCTCGCCGCAGGGCAAACCATCGGGACCCGCGCCGCGCAGGATCCGCAGGGCGTGGTACTGGGTGGGCGAGACGCCGTAGGGCTTGAGGGTCTGGCCTAAAACCCCCAGCAGGCTATCGGCCGCGCGTTGCAGCTTCACCCACGCGTCGGACTCCAACTGGCGCTTTCCGGTCACGCTCCCATAATAGTCGTCATCACGACAATCGTCAATAGCCGTGCATCAGACGTTCAGCCAGCGGCGGCGGCAAACCGGCGTCGAGGATCGCCGCCTGGGCCCGGCGTATCCGATAATTCACCCGGCGGTACTCCACCCATTGCGCGCCACTTTCATACAGCGCATAGGCCGCCCGCGGATCTTTATCGCGCGGCTGGCCGACGCTGCCCGGGTTGATCAGGCAGCGCGTCCCAGGCTCCCACTCGAAGACGGCCTGCTTCTCTTTCGCCGGCATCCGCGCGATGGTGATGACGCGCTGGCCCCGCAACGCAAAGCCGCCTTGCACATGCGTATGGCCGAAGAAGCCCAGGGTGGGCTCCAGGTAATCGAGGGCTTCGCGGGCCGAGTCCTGCGTGGTGACGTACTCATCTTCGTCGAGCGGCGCGCCGTGGATCAGGGCAAAATCCTCATGCGGCAGCGGACCCCGTGCCAGGGCACGCAGCCAGTCCCGGTTCTGCTCGGTCAACTGCGCCATGGTCCACTTGGCCGACGCCTGCGCGTAGTCGTTAAACCACTCGAGGCCAGAGAGTCCGCAAGACACCCGGTCATGATTGCCGCGGATGGTGACGGCAACATGGGCCCGCGCCCAGTCCACCACTTCGTTGGGCGCGGCCCCGTAGCCCACATAGTCGCCCAGGCACAGAATATTGTCGTAGGCGCCGGCGGCATCGGCCAGCACGGCTTCGAGCGCCGGCCAGTTGCCGTGGATGTCACTGAGGATCAGATAGCGCAATCCTTCAGTTCAACACAGCTTTAGTTGACGACGGGCGGCGGCACAAAATCGTAATCGAGCACGCACTTCTCAATCAGTGCCTTACGCAAGCCGCGCTCCACGTCGGCCAGTTCCGGGTTGCCGGCCAGATTCTTGAGCTCGCTCGGGTCCTCGTCGAGGTCGAAGAGCTCGTAGATCGGCCGAGGCAACGTGAAGTAAGCGCGGTCGATCTCCGGCGCCAGTTTGCCTTCGGCATGCGCCTTTAACATCTGCTGCCAACCCGGATCGCGGGCGCTGTCCACCGGCTGATACTCCATAAACGGCGTTACGTTGTAGATGAGCTTGTAGCGCGCCGAGCGGACACTGCGGGAAAGATCCCAGCCACTGCTCTTCGTCTGCGGCGTCATCGTGGTGCTGCCGTGCTGCAGACGGGCGCTGAAGACGTGCGTGCGCCCCGCGTAGCTCTGGTCGCCGCGCAGCAGCTTTAGGAAGCTCTGGCCGGACATGCCCGGTGCCTTCGCCAAGCCCGCCGCATCGAGGAATGTGGGCGTGATGTCTTCGCCGGAGATTAGCTCCTTCGTCTTGCCTCCGCTTGCGATCTTGCCGGGCCAACGCGCAATCAGTGGCACGTGCAGACCGGGATCGTAGAGGCTGCCCTTGCCATGCGGCAATGCCATGCCGTTGTCACCCATAAACATCACCAGCGTGTTTTTGGCCAGGCCGCGGGCTTCCAGAATGTCGAGAATTCCCTTTACTTCGCCATCGACGCGCGAGATCTCGTCGAGGTAAACCGCCAAGTCGGACCGCAGGCCGGGCAGGTCTGGAAAGTGCTTCGGCAGCTTCATCTGCGCCGGATCGTGCGGCGGCGAAATCGCGTTCTTGTCCCAGGGATGATGGGGGTCGTTAAAGTTTACCCAGAGGAAGAACGGCTTGCCTTTCGGCGCTTGATCGAAGAACTGGTTCACCACTTTGTCGGTGGTTTTGGGCCCGCTGCGGTCGACAAAGTCGAGCCGTTTGGCGAAGGTTTCGACATGCTCCCGCGCGATCACTTCGCCTACGTAGCCGGCCCCGGGATTGGGCCCCGGGCCATCGAGATGGAAATTCCGCCGGGCCACGCCGGTGTAATAGCCGGCCTTCTTGAGCAGGTCCGGCAAGGTGATGATTTCGGGCGGCAGCGGCGTGTTGAAGCGCCCCACGCGCGCGCTCACCGGCGAGCGGCCGGTCATCATGGCGGTCCGCGCGGGAACGCATTGCGGCGCGGCTTGAAAGGCGCGATGGAAGAGCATGCCGTCGGCCGCCAGCTTGTCCAAGGTCGGGGTGCGCATGTCGGGATGGCCATAGCAGCCGAGATAGGGGAAGCTGTGGTCGTCGGAGAGCAGGAAGAGGATGTTCGGCGGCGGGGCTGGTGTTTGGGCGGCTAAGGGTGCGAGCAGAGAGAGGCCGAATTGGCGACGATTCATGGCGTCATTATTCCACAGGCTATGATGAGATAAGTGCTCGTCTTTATAGAACCTGCGAAACCCAAGCGGCCCGAGTGGCTCCGCGCGCCCGCTCCCGTCGGCGAAAACTACCGCGATCTCAAGGATCTGGTTACCCGGCTCAAACTCCATACGGTGTGCGAAAGCGCGGCCTGCCCTAACATCGGCGATTGCTGGAATCGGCGCACCGCTACGTTCATGATCCTGGGCAACGTCTGCACGCGCCGCTGCGGCTTTTGCGCGGTGCAAAAGGGCGAGCCCCTCGAAGTGGATTACGACGAGCCGTGCCGTGTGGCCGAGGCCGTGGAGGCCATGGGCTTGCGCTACGCGGTCATCACCAGCGTGAATCGCGACGACCGTAAGGACGGCGGCGCTGACCTGTTCGCGGCGGTGATCCACGCGATCCGCGCGCGGGTGCCCGGCTGCAGGGTAGAGGTGCTCACGCCTGATTTTCAGGGCTCCCACGCTGCCATCGACATCGTCCTCAACGCGTCGCCCGATTGCTTCAACCACAATACCGAAACGGTGCCGCGGTTGTATAAGCAGGTCCGGCTGGGCGCGCGTTTCGAGCGTTCGCTGGACGTGCTGCTCTACGCCAAGACGTCGCATCCGGAGATTCCCGCCAAGTCCGGCCTGATGCTCGGGCTGGGCGAAACTAATGCTGAGGTGCGGGACACGATGCGTCAACTGCGTGAGGCGAAGGTGGACATCGTCACCCTTGGGCAATACCTGCGCCCGTCGCCCAAGCACCTGCCGATCATCCGGTACGTGCCGACCGAAGAGTTCCGGGAACTTCGCGAATTCGGATACACGCTGGGCTTCCAGCACGTCGAAGCGGGCCCGCTGGTGCGTAGCAGCTACCACGCCGACGAGGCCCTTTCGGCGCCTGAAAGGTAAGTTGACGAAACGAACCCGGGAGTTGTTGATTCTATTGAATTTTGGTTGAGCGAGGGGAGGGTCCCGCTCACGCGGGGTTGGGGCCGGGGTGGTCATGACTTCATTTTGGCATGGGGGCGCAAAAAGAGGGGGGCGCGGAGGGTGGTGGAAATGGGGTAAGTTTATTTTTTGCTATAACTTAGATGGCAGCGCA
>JBBQQS010000275.1:0-7122 GCA_038215525.1 Bryobacterales bacterium | reverse complement strand
ATCGGCTCGCTGAAGCGGATAAGGACGCCACTGTCGTCTTCGTTACGGCGAGGGGTTGGGAGAGCCGGGCACGCTGGGAAGGAGAAAAACGTCGTGAGGGTAGTTGGCGGGAAGTGCGGGCGCTTGACTCAGCGGACTTGGAGGAGTGGCTGGAAGGTAAACCTACAGTCGCTTATTGGTTCGGCGGCCTTCTTGGTATTCGCCATCCGGGCATTCAATCCCTTGAGGAGTTCTGGGAAGAGCTGCGTGTGATACCTCCGCGCGGCTTGACGTTTGAGATGGTGGAAGCGGGGCGCCGAACCGAGCTTGAAGCGTTTCGCGAGCGCCTCCAAAATGGACCTTGGCCGATCCAGGTGGTTTCGGATTCGGTTGAAGAGTCGCTCGCCTTCGTTGCTGCCGGGCTTCAGACCCCTTCTCTAGTGGATTTCCATTGAACGGTGCGAGTAAGAAACGCCGAGACGCTGCGCGAATTGATTGGGACCAAGCAGCAGCACCTTATTCTTTGTGTGGATGACGACAATCAATCGATAGCCAAAGCAACCCATGATGGATTCCAAGAAAGCGTGACGGTAAACGATAGCGACAGGGCTGCGGTTGTAGGTGAAGTCCTCGAATCCTGGATCCGCGATCCGACTCCAGACTTCTTTTCGGACAGCAAGCGCTTGGTGGAGTGGGTCCACCTGGCGCGCGAGAAATGCAGATTAGCAGGGAGCGAGGGGATTGGCAGCGATCGAATCGGGGACTTACTGGCGAAGTCTCCGGCCGACACTGACGGCGTGTGGCCGACCAAGAGTGTACGCCGAATCATTGAAGACGCCGGCAGTGACGATCTGGATGATGGCATACGGCGCGGCTACCATAATTCCCGTGGATGGCAGAGTCGGGAGGGCTCTCACGCGGAGCGTGTGCTAGCGGCGAAGTTCCGGAACGGCGAACGCCAACTGAAAATCGGCTGGCCGCGGACTACTCGGCTCTTGCGCCGCCTAGCCGACGATTTTGAAGCAGAGGCCCGTTCCTGGGATCGTCACGACGAAAAGCGGCGATTTCGCTGATGATCCAAATCGTGATTCGATACCAACGTGTTGGTGGCCGCGATGCGTTCACTCCGGGGTGAGTCGAACCGGCTCCTTCGCCACTTCGCGGATCCTCGTTGGCAGCTGAACATCTCGGCAGCCTTGATTCTGGAGTACGAAGAGGTTCTCCGGCGTCAGGCAATGGCGGGTGCTTTTCCATTGACTGTGGTTGAGATCCTGGTGGACAGATTCTGCGCTGTGGGCCGCGAGAACGCGATCTTCTTCCGTTGGCGCCCATTCTTGGCGGACTCCGATGATGAGTTTGTGTTGGAGTTGGCCGTGCGCTGCCAATGTGATTACTTGATCACATTCAACCAGCGCCACTTTGCTCCGTCGGCGACATTTGGGATCCGGGTGGTGACTCCGCGTGAGTTTTTGACGATAATGAAAGTGTGAGCAAGCGAATTACCGTTCCAGACGACGTCTACGCCAAAGTGGCGCGAATCGCTGGGGAATGTCATGTTCGGGTAGAGGACTTTGTGGCCACCGCGTTGGCTGACCAAATAGCGGCGCGAGAATGGGTAGCGCACCGGGCAGTCCGCTCGAACGAGAATGAATTCCTGTGGGCCTTGGACCAAGCTCCGGACGTGGCTCCCAGCCCTCTCGACTAACTCCTACCGCACCGGTTCGCCGTGAATCAGCATGAAAGGAATTTGGGTCAAAGACGCCAATAGCCCGAGCCAGCCTAGGTGTTTGAATCGCCGAAAGATAGCAACTACCCCTCCAATGCGGGTAACTCTACCTGCCAACGTACCTGCCCACCGTCCCCCCTAACTATTCTGCGCGCAAAATCTACGAGAAAGCGGCCGAATACTCCTGGCCTGGCAGACATGAATCTGGCCGACCGTTCGTCGGGGCCACGGCCCGCCGCTAACCCTCCTTTACGGCTGAATCAGCGCGGCGAACTTCGCCCAATCGAGCTCGCGCCACAGCTGGGCGTGCCGGACGCAGCCTTGCGGCGGGACGTCCCAGCGGCGGACGGGAAGCGAGGTGAGCCCATCACCTTCGGCCTTGGCACAGCGGCCGAAATCGTAGATGCCGAGCATTTGCGGGGCGGAGCGCGGCAGGGTGAGGTCGAAGTAGTCGTAGTTGGTGGTGACGATCTCGCGACACTCGGGGCTGGCCGGCCAGGGGACGATCGCGCCGGCGATCCTGTAGCGGCCGTCCTTCTTGCCCGGCTTCGTTACCGGCAGAAAGCCGGCGGGTTGGTTGAGTCCGGCCGCCGCGGCGAGTTGCTTCAGCGCCGCCTCGTGCGCATCCCAAGGGTTCCAATACCAGAAGCCCTTGGCGTCACGCTGGGGATCGGCTTGTTCGGAGGCCCGCTGCCGGTTATAGGCGAGTTCGCGCTCCATCGATGCCAGTCGCGTGCTGTAGTTGGAAGGACGGGAAATCCGCAAGGCGCCGTTGGTTCTCTCGAAGGTCTCGCGCATCTTCTTTTCGTATTCCGGCGACTGCGTTTCGTCATTGGTGCGCTTCAAGCCCGCCAAGCGGTCTTCGGCCGTTTTGCGATCCTGCTCGAAGAGCTTCAGCGCGGCCGTCAGCACGCGGCCCACCGTTACAGGCGACCAGGGGTCACGGCCCGCACGCGCCACGATCAACACCTCCTGGTCATAAATCGGCAGACCTTGCCACTTGGCAGTGAGTTGCGGCCGCAGGTAGAACTCGAGCGGACTCGCGTTCGCCCCCCGGTCCTCCTGCGCGACGACGGGCTGCCGCAGCCGGCCCGGTAGGCGGTTGAATTCAAAATAAACGCTCTCCGTCTCACCATTAACACTGAGGCGCCATTGCCCATTCTGCAAAACATCCGAGTGGTAGAACGGGAACAGCCCCGTGGAGAACTGGTGCGGAAAGCGAGCGGCCGGCAATTTCGGCGGCAGCGCAGAGGTGTCGATACCGCCCAAAGTGCGTGACTCGTTCATCCAAAAGCCCTCGCCCGTGCTACCGGTGGGCGTGGCCTTCAGCAAGGCGCTAAGCGTGTTGAGCCTGGCGGTCATCTGCTCGCGTTCCACCGGCGTCGGCACCGGCACAGCCTTGCCGTAGCCTTGCGGCGGGTTGGCGGTGGCCTTCCAGAAGACCTTGCGCTTCCAGGCCTGGCGAATCGCGGGATTGGGGGACGTCACCAGTCCTTCCGTGTCGTTCGGCTCGAAGACCGGCGGACCCGTGCGGGTTTGGGCGCCCAGCATGGTACACACAAGGATAGGGAGCCATAGCCGCATGTCGAAAGGGTAACCAAGTCGCGGGTGTCCGTCAATCGGCGATTTCCTGGTTGGTAAAGAGCAACCAGCACTTACTGCCATCAAACACCAAACCGACCGACATTATGTGTTTACTGTAGCTACGTGACCATTGAGGGTTTTAACTGGGATCTCCACAATGTCGAGCATGTTCTGGAGCATAAAGTTTCTCGTGAAGAAGTGCAAGAGTGTTTTGCCAATGGACTTCTCCCTTTGGAAACGCAGTTCGATGGTAAAGGCGAGGGAGCGGTTCGTAGAAATAGGGCATACCAACGGGCTGCGGATTCTTCTGGTGGTGTGGACACCCCGAGGCAATCGAATTCGCCCCGTCACCGCCTTTCCTCCGGATCGCCGAACCCGGGACGTCTACCTCCGAGAACGATTTTAAAAGATAAGGCAGGATCGACTTTATGGCCACCCTCAAACCGATGTCACAAGAAGCTCTGGATGCAGAAGCTGCATTTGCCAAGAAGATCTTTGGCCAACGAGCGGAACTGAATGAAAAGGCAAGGCGCGCGATCTCGTCCAACGCAGGGTCCCGTCAAGTAACCATCCGGCTGAGCGAGAGTAAGGGGCTTCCTTACCAGACCTACATGAAAATGTTGTTGCACGAGGCGCTCAACCGGGGATCCCGGTAATCTGCAGTGCCATCGATTTCAACAATGTTTTCTCCCTTTATTTCAATACTTTAAGCGAAATCGGCGCCGCTAACTTTAGGCCTGTGGGTTTACCCTAGAGTTGGGAGACCGCTCATACCGCCTGTAGGACGGGCTCCCAGCCCGTCCAGACCTGCAAATCAACACTTTTCTACACCTTTGAGCGAACCAGGAGCTGCCAGAAAAAACAAAATATCGGAAAACAAACCCGGCGATCTCGTTCAAAATAAACGTTACGCCCGAACCCAAAGAATTCAATCCAATTCCAGCAAATGCCGCAAAAACCGTTCCGGCGAGGCCAGGAAATCCCGCGTCACCTGGTAGCTGGACGTCTCCTCATAAGCCACCTTCTTTACGCCCTCCGCTGAAAACTCGTAAATCGTCGCCCCCGGATAGGCCAGCAGAATCGGCGAATGCGTCGCAATCAGAAATTGCCGCCCCGGCTGCTGGACGATGGCGTGCAGCTCGCTCAGCACCGTCAACTGCCGCGCCGGCGACAAAGCAGCTTCGGGTTCGTCGAAAAGATAGACGCCCGGCCAGTCGCAGCGGTTCTGGATCGTCGCCAGAAAGCTCTCGCCATGGGACTGGTCGTGCAAACTCCGCCCGCCATAGGCGTTGAACGTCCGCGCGTCGTCGGCGCTGATTTCGTCCAGATAATTAGCGACGTGGAACATGCTTTCGGCGCGGAGGAAAAAGCCTGTCGCCGCCCGCCCGCGGGACCATTCGAGGCGCAGCGCCCGGCCCATACGGTCCATCGTCTCGGTCTGCCGCGTCGGCGGGAAGCGCATGTTGGAACTGCCGCCTTCCAGCGAATAGTCGAGAGCGCGCGCAATCCCCTCGAGCAGCGTCGACTTCCCGGAGCCATTCTCCCCAACGAAGAACGTGATCGGCGTCGGGAAGCGCAGCGTCGACAATTGGCGCAGCGAGGGGACCGTAAAAGGGTAGGCGTCATCGGCGCGCGACCGGTCGAGCCGCAGACCCAACAATGGCAGTTTGGCGGAGGGAATAGCCAAGCCAAAGTGTACCATCCACCCAATGGGGTCATTAGTAAGTCTTATCGATATTGCGTCTTGCATTTGGGAAAATTGTGGGATATTCTTAGTTCATGGACACGTTTCTCCACATCGGCCGCAACCAACGGCCTGTGGTCGGTGTCCCGCTAAGGGCTGTAGTCGTAAAGATTGGAATTCCTGTAGTTGGAGTAGTACCTTACTCCCGCCGCACGGCCTGACGCACTCGTAAAGAAAGTTCAGGAAGGCCATCGGGGGAAACCAACTCCCCGGTGGCCTTTTTCATTGTCCGTTATCATTCGCGAGAGGAAAATACAGATATGTCCACGGCGATCGCCAACAAATTGATGTCCGGTTCCGAAGTTCTGCTGGAGTGTTTGGTACAAGAGGGCGTCGAAGTGATCTTCGGCTATCCCGGTGGAGTCACGCTGCCTCTGTACGACGCGATGTATGACCATCCGATCCGCCACATTCTGGTGCGCCACGAGGCCAACGCCGCCTTTGCGGCCCAGGGTTATGCACGGTCCACCGGCAAGACCGGTGTCTGCTGCGCCACCTCCGGTCCCGGCGCTACAAACTTGGTTACCGGCTTAGTCGACGCCATGATGGACTCGATTCCTATGGTCGCCTTAACCGGCCAGGTTACCAGCAAGCTCATCGGCACCGACGCCTTCCAGGAAGCCGACACCTTTGGCATTACGCGTTCAGCCACCAAACACAATTTCCTGGTGAAGAAACTAGAGGATTTACCGCAGATTCTGCACGAGGCCTTCTATATTGCCAAGACTGGCCGCCCCGGTCCGGTGTTAGTCGATATTCCCAAAGATATTTTCCAGGCCCAAGGCCACTACACGCCGGTGCATAGCATTCACTTACCCGGTTACAAAGTGGTCCTCGACGGCCACAATGGCCAGATCCGGCGCGCGGCGCAGATGATCTGGGAAGCGGAACGTCCTTATGTCTACGCCGGCGGCGGGATTCTCCATGGCGATGCCTGCGAAGAGCTTGTGGAGATGGTCGACATTGTCGATTGCCCGGTCGTGAATACGCTGATGGGCTTGGGTGCCGTTCCCGCCAGCCATCCGCGTTTTATCTCCATGCCCGGCATGCACGGCAGTTACGCCGCCAACATGGGCATGTACAACGCCGACTTACTTATTGCTTTAGGCGTGCGCTTCGACGACCGCGTCACCGGACGCTTGGCCGCCTTCGCGCCCTTTGCCAAAGTAATCCACGTCGATGTTGACCCCAGCGAAATTTCGAAGATCCGCCATGCCGACTTACCCATCGTGGGCGACGTGAAGCGCGTGCTCAAGCGCCTGAACGTCTACTTACGCGAAACCAAGGACGAGATGGCCCCCAAGACCGAACCGTCGCGGGCCGCCTGGCGCGGGCAAATCAAGGATTGGATGGACGAGCATCCTTACGATCGCCCCGTCTCGGTGGACGAAATCAAACCCCAGCACCTGATGTGCGAAATCGATCGTATCTCCGGTGGCAACGCCATCGTCTGCACCGACGTCGGCCAGCACCGGAGGTGGGCCGCGCAGTTAATTCGGTATAACAAGCCCCGTTTGTGGATTAACTCGGGCGGGCTGGGCTCCATGGGCTTCGGCATGCCTTCGGCCATGGGCGCGCAGGTGGCCAACCCCGATAAGTTAGTCTTCTCGATCTCTGGCGACGGCGGCTTCCAGATGTCGCTCCCCGAACTCGCCACCATCGTGTCGAATGGCCTGCCCGTCAAGATCATTGTCATGAACAATGGCTATCTCGGCATGGTCCGCCAGTGGCAGGAGTTGTTTTATAATAACCGCCTTTCTCAAGTTACTCTGGACGCCTTCCCCAAGGCCGATTTACTCGCCGCCGCTTACGGCTTCAAGGGCCGCACCATTGACCATCCGCGCGACCTGCGCTCGGCGCTCGAGGAGGCCGTCGCTGAGCCCGGCCCCTACTTACTCGACGTGCGCGTGACGCAGTTCGAAAATGTCTACCCGATGGTGCCCGCTGGCGGCGCGATCAATGAAATGGTGCTCGGCCAACCCTCGCCCGCGCCCGCCGGTGTCAGGTAACCGGTCGGAGGTAACTAAGGAAATCCCATGGCTGAAATCATCTCCCTGTTAGTCGAAAACAAGCCCGGCGCTTTAATGCG
>JBBQQS010000274.1:0-7140 GCA_038215525.1 Bryobacterales bacterium | reverse complement strand
TTCGCCTGGGGTTATCCGCAGGTCGCCTTCGGCTACGCCCGAACCAGCGCCGGCGTCACCGACTCGAGCGCGGTCTTCGCTAGCCGGATGGAGCAGTTTCGCCGCTTACTCGATGGGCAGTTCACCGCCGGCTTCTTGCTTGGCAATATCGCGCCGCCATTTGAACGCTTCTCTTACCTCTTCTGGCTCCTACTCGCCTCTTGGGCATCGCTACTGTTGGGCCACTTACTCCGCCGATCGCCCCCTCGTGCCGGTTGGTTCGGACTCATTTTCACCATCGTGCTCTTCGCCTGTAACTTACTTTTTCCCGAGGCCGGCTGTATTACCGTTTCTTATTGCTCTATCCGCCCCTCCAGGTCGGCCTGGGCGCAACGCTAGCCTGGTGGTAGGGAGAAAATGGATCCGACTGCCCCTTGCCGGCGAGTCGGCCCGCGCCAGCATTCACCGGTCCCCCCTAATAAACGACTTCGTTCGTTGGCTATCCTCGCATCCTGACTGATACTTCTACACCGACAGTTGGGGCGTCGCCCGCCAATTAATCCGGATTACTTCGTTTTGGCTCAAAAGGGCGCCGGTGATGTGCAGGCCTTACGGATCTTTGCCGAGGGCGAAGCGCCACTTACGGTTTCTGGCGCATCCACCCAAAAGTAAATCGCCATAATAAGCCCGGCAGACTCCGCATATCCTCGCCGAAACCACGCCCGCCATGGCCCACCACGAAGGTGCCTTCGCGCATCGCGTACCAATTGAAAAGCGATGCCCAAATAGTAATCATGGTCGCTACCAGTAGGCTGGCCCCCAATCGTGGTGTCCCTTGCCACCAATGCACCGCCGCGTCCAGCCCTTGGTTTAAGGCAGGCAACACCAACAACACAGCAACCATAGAGATGCTCTTTGGTTCCACTCGGCTCAGCAACTGAATTAACGACCCGAAGAAGCCGCTGGTGGCGATGCGGTAGGCGAATTCGACCCCCACCGCGGTCCAAGCCGCCTTGCTACCGGCCGAGCGGTTCGTGAAGTAAAACATAATCGCCCGCAGCAGTGCGCTCAAAGCCGCCGCCTTCCAGTTCCATTGCCGCACGAAAATACGATACGGATGGGCCTGAATGGTACGGAAGGCTTCGCCTAAAGTCACGTCTCATCATACGCTTGATAGCGCTCGAGGCGCGTCCACAGAAGGTGGCTCACCAAGGCGATGGCTGCCCACACCTGCCAGTTTGACCAAATCCCGTCACTAATGCCAAATTTATGGCCCCAACGGAGCTCGTACAGCAGTCTCCACCCCGCCATCAAATAGCCGATCAGCATCACTGGACGGCAGATTCCCTCCGCCAAACCGGCTGCCGTCCGGTCAGCCTCCCGGTTCTTTCTAGGGCGTACACCCGTCTTCATCGGAATTCGTACTTGCATCTCCATCCACAACTGCAATTTGCGTGCCACCTTGCGATACACTCACCGAAGACGCTTATGAAACGCATCCAAACCGCTATGCTCGGCACCGGCTTTATGGGCACGGTGCACACCGAAAATGTACGACGCCTGGGTTACGTGGACGTGGTCGCCGTGGCCGGCAGTTCCCCAGCCAAGGCCGCCAAGTTCGCTAAAGACCACGACATCGAGCGCTCCGGCACCTGGCAGGAACTCTGTCAGGACCCCACCATCGACGCCGTCCACATCTGCACGCCCAATGTTCTACACTTCCCGCAGGCCAAGCTCGCCATGGAGAACGGCAAGCACGTCCTCTGCGAAAAACCCCTCACCATGAACGCGGCCGAAGCGAAGACGCTGGTGGCGCTCGCCGAGAAGAAGGGCGTGGCGAACTGCATTCAGCACAACCTGCGCAATTACCCCTTGGTGCAGAACGCCCGCGCCATTATTGCCGCCGGTGAAATCGGTGACGTGTTAGTGGTCCAGGGCACTTACTCGCAGGACTGGTTACTCTACGACACCGACTATAACTGGCGCATCGAGAAAGAGCACAACGGAGTCCTGCGCGCCATGGGCGATATTGGTTCGCACTGGATGGACCAGATTCAGTTCCTCACGGGGCAGAAGATCACCGAAGTCTGCGCCGATCTTACTACCGTCCACAAGACTCGCAAGAAGCCCAAGATGTCGATCCAGACTTTCGCCGGCAAGAAACTGAAGCCCAGCGACTATGAGGAAGTGCCGATCGACACCGACGACTTCGGCATGGTGATGCTGAAGCTGGGCGACCGCGCTAAAGGCTGCTTTACGGTAAGTCAGGTCTCGGCTGGCAATAAGAACTCGTTCCGTTGGGAAGTCTACGGAACCAAGGGTGGCCTCTCCTGGAACCAGGAACGGCCCGACGAACTCTGGATCGGCCACCGCAATGAGCCGAACCAGATCATTATCAAAGACGGCTCGCTCATGAAGCCCGCCGCCGCCGCCTACGCCGACTTACCCGGCGGCCATAGCGAAGGTTATGACGACTCGCACAAGCAGATGTTCAAGCACTTCTATGCGCATATCTTGAACCCCAACGCCAAGGCCGACTATCCGACCTTCGCTGACGGTTTGCATGGCATGAACTTACTCGCCTCGGTGCTCAAGAGCCACCAGAAGCGCACCTGGGTGAAGGCATAGATTTATGACTACCTCTGAAATCGCTCACGATCTGGCCGCACTTTGCCGTCAAAATAAGAATTTCGAGGCCGTCGATAAGTACTACTCCGAGAACGTCGTTAGTATTGAATCCATGGGCTCGCCGGAAATGGCGGTTCGCATGGAGGGTCTGGCCGCGATTCGTGGCAAGAACACCGGTTGGTTTGCCGCTCACGAGTTGCACAGCCAGACGGTGAATGGGCCTTTTCTGGGGGAGAACCAGTTTGTG
The DNA here is from genome assembly GCA_038215525.1 of Bryobacterales bacterium. GTDB lineage: Bacteria > Acidobacteriota > Terriglobia > Bryobacterales > Bryobacteraceae > JALHNI01. The sequence goes on along the minus strand of JBBQQS010000274.1, from coordinate 4,286 downwards.
CTGGAGCTTACTTACGACGTAACCCGCAAAGAATCGGGATTGCGATACAGATTCAACGAACTGGGGCTCTACACCGTAGCCGACGGTAAGATCGTCCAGGAGCAGTTCTATTACCACGTGGGCTAAATCGCTTCGACTATCCGCCTCACCACGCGCAGGCTTTCGAGCGCGTCACCCAGCGGTACGTATTCCATGGCAACGTAGCCTTTGAAGCCTGCATCGCGAATGGCGCGGAAGACATTCCGGTGATCGATTTCGCCGGTGCCCGGTTGATGCCGGCCGGGCACGTCACCGATGTGGATATGGGCGATCTGGCCTATGTTTTGCCGAATCGTCTCAATCAAATTGCCATCCATAATTTGTGCGTGATAGAGGTCGTAGAGTAACTTCGCGTTCGGATGATTCACTTGCCGGAGTAAGTGCAGCGCCTCGGGTATGTGGTCCAGAAAATAATCGGCGTGGTTATTGCCTTTGGGATTTAGCGGCTCCACCTTGGCCAAAGTATTAATCGGCTCCAGGATCATCGTCACGCCCTTCGGACTTACAATGTCGGTCGCCTGCTTCAACCCTTCCACGATGCTTGCCTGCTGCTGCTCGCGGCTCAGATGCGGCACCTTGAAGCCCGTAAGGACGACGATTTGTTTCGTTTCAAATTCGAGCGCCGCCTCGGTCGAAGCGCGGATCTCAGCGAGAAAACCCGCGCGTTCGGCGGGGTCGCAGAGGCCCATACCTTTCGGGTTCACGCTCTTATTTCCGACAATGCAGGCGCACTCGACACGCAGCCTGCGCTTGGCGGCGTTGATCTCTTTGGCATTGGCCGCCCGCCAGTCGCCGAACTCAAAGGCCTGATAGCCCGCCTGCGCCACCTTCTCGATCTGCTTCGCTAAGGGCAGGCCAGGGAACAGCGGTTCCACCCGCACGGAGAGGCGCAACGGCAATGGTTTGGCGGCGAGGGCCAAGGGCAGGGCAAGGGCGGTTCGACGAAGCATCGGGCTTGTTATATCATTTCGAGACTGGCCTATGCTGCTACTCATATTGTTTTCGAGCCTTATTGCCGCGGAAGTCCGGGTGGTGCGCTTCGCGGAGAGTGTGCCCTTTACGATGGGCGAAGTGACGTCGCGCAGGATTATTCACCCGGGTTTGGGCGCCAAGAAAACGACCCTGAACCTGTCGGTGTCGAAGCCAGGCAACGAGTTCGCCCAGCATGTCCACGACTATTCGGATGACACGATTCTGGTGCTCGCAGGTGAGGTGAATCTGCGGCAAGGGGATTCCCTGCGGCTCTTCAAAGCCGGCGAATGCGCCTTTGTGCCGACGGGGCAGATCCACGGTACGGTGACGGCCGGCACCGGCGAGGCGACCATGATTAGTTTTCAGAATCCGCCGGACTTGATTCTTTACACCGGCGCCCGGGACTCGAAGAAGCCCGGCGCCGCGCCGCCCAAAGGAATAATTACTCCCGGGGCCGTAAAGTATGTGAATTTCCAGAAGAAGAACGGCGCCTTTACCGATCGTAAGTTGGGCTCCGAGCGCGCGACGGGAGCCCACCATAAGTGGAAACAGGGCGAGAAGTTTCGCACCCTTGTCGCCGAGGGCGGGGAACAGGTACTCTTTGTCTGGCGTGGCGCACTTACCGTCAGCGACGGCGCGAAGACTTACACGGCCGGTGAGCGGGATACCGTATTTATCCAGGGCACCGCGAAGCTCGAAGTAACTGCGGACATGGACGCGGAAGTGATTCAAATTCAGGCTCCTTAAATGACCCGTCGACTCTTCTCTACCGTAGCGATGGCGGCGGCGGCAACGCCGGCGAAGATCCGCGTGGCGATGGTGGGCACCGGACATGGCCACGCGGCCAGTAAGGTGAAAGCTCTCCAAAGTATGCCCGAGTATGAGTTTCTGGGCGTATGCCGGCCGGACCCGGAAGATCCGGTGATTGACGAGATCTTTCGCCAAGTGCCGGCGTTGCGCTACGAAGAAGTCCTGAAGGACCCTTCCATTGAATTGATCGCCGTGGAAGGCGCCGATGCCGCGCGCAACCTCGAATGGGCGACCCGGGCCGTCGCGATGAAAAAGTATGTCCACTTAGATAAACCTCCTGGCGCGAACTTAGCCGGATTACGGGCCTTACTCGAAGACGCGGCGCGCGTGGGCCGAGTGGTGCAGATGGGCTACCAGTGGCGCTACCACTCGGCGATGGAAGCGGCGATGACGGCAGCGCGCGCCGGCTGGCTGGGCGAAGTGTATCGTTTCCGCGCCTCTATCGACAAACCCATTCTTGCTGAGGAACGGCGTCACTTAGCCAAATATAAGGGCGGCATGATGTTTTCCGAAGGCTGCCACCTAATTGACCGGGCCACGGCCTTACTCGGGAAACCTACCAGAGTAAATGGCTTCATCCGGCACCACGGCCAGCCCGACGACCGCTTAGCCGACAATAATCTCGTAATTCTTGAGTATCCCCGGGCGATCGCCGAGATTTCTCTCGCCGGGTTCGATCCCCATGGGAACGCCCATCGCTATGTCGAGATACTGGGTACCAATGGATCGATGCGCGCCCAACCCTTTGCGCCTGTCCGGCTGCACATCCAGCTAAAGAGCGCTGCCGGGCCTTATCAGGCGGGTGAACAATGGCTCGAGCCAGCGTCGCCGCCGGGCTTGGCCTACACGCCGGACTTCGCCGAAATGGCCGCTGTAATTCGTCAGGGCAAGAAACCCACTTACAGTGCCGAACATGATTTGATGACCCAGGAGGTGTTACTCACCGCCTGTGGAATGCTCTAAAGGAGAATGTCATGCCCCCCCTCACTCGCTGTACGGTATGGTTGGTTCTCTTGCCAGCCGTCGCCGGCAGCGCGCAGAATTCTGCCGTCTCGCTTGGGCCTGATCGGCTCGGGTAGCCGCGGAAGTTACACCGCTCGATGGTGGCGAAGGACTCGCGCGCCAAAAGTAGTGTCGGTCTGCGACGTCGTGGAAGACCAGATCGCGAAGGCTAAGACGAAGATCGGTTTGCCGGACGCCAAGAGTTACACTAATTTCCAACATTTGCTCGATTCGAAAAATAACGACGCGTTAATGATCGCGACGCCCGTGAACTTGCACCCGCAGCATGAGGCGGTGTTGAAGCGCGCCAAGCATATTTACATGGGAAAGCCGGCGGGGCGCGATGTCGCCGGTTGTAAGCGCGTGATACGCGCGGATCGGAAGATAAATATTGTCTTTGGTTTCCAGCAGCGCTATGGCGGCGTGGATTTGTAGGCCAAGCAGATGCTCGAACGGGGCCATTGGCAAGATCCGCGAGGTACACGGGGAGTTTCTGAAGTTTGCTAGGCCCAGCCCCCCGGGCCCACCGCGCCAGCTGTAGGGTGTCCTCGCCATCCGTGAAGTTCACGGCTCCTTATGGGTGGCAACCGCCTGCGCGATGCCCTCGCGGTAAGTCGGATAAAGCAGCGACACGCCCAGCTGCCCACAGATCGCGCGGCCATCGACGCGACGATTATTCCGGCGCGTCGTGGGAACCTCCTCCGCGGTTACACTCGCCGGCATCGGCCAACCATACGATGCCGCACAGTACTCGGCAATTTCGCGCGACGGGCAGGCATAGAGGTCCGCGACCGGATAGGCGCCGGTAAGCTCGGCCAGCAAAGCCGCGTGCGCCAACCGGGCGAGGTCATCGACGTGAATCCGGCTGATGTAGTTGCTCCCATCGCCCAACAGCGTATAGCGCCCTTCGGCCATCGAAACATGCACCCCGCGGCCCGGCCCGTAGATGGCTGCGGGGCGCAAAATCAGGCTCGCCCAAGGGCCCTGCCGCACGGCGGCTTCCGTATCCACGCGGGCCTGCTCGCGCACGGTCCGCGGCAGAACCGCCGTGGTTTCGTCCACTTCGTGGGCACCGCCGTAGACTCCCGTTGTGGAAAGGTAAACCACCCGCTCGGCCAGGCCCGAGAGTGCGGGCAGAAAGTGGCGGTCCGCGGCCTCGGGCAGGGAAGGGATCGAGTGCAACACCCGGCAGCCTGCCGGGGCGAGCGCTGCTAGTTTGGCGAACGCGCCCTGTTGGGTGACGTCCAAATCCGCCCGGCGCAGGGCGGTCACCGGGATCCCATCGTCACGCAGTCGTTGGGCGACGCGCGAGCCGGTGTAACCGCAGCCCAGGATCAGTACATGCACTTCAGCACCAGCTTAGCGCTATGGGCGGCTGAGGTAAGGCTGGAGGCCGGCGATTTCGAGCAAGTCGAGCAGCGCCGATGGGGCGTTCCGTACCGCCAACCGCCGTGGGTCGCTGC
>JBBQQS010000273.1:0-7162 GCA_038215525.1 Bryobacterales bacterium | reverse complement strand
GGAGATCCTCACGCTTTGGCCATTCTCGGAGGGTGAATTGGCCGGCGTTGAGGACAATCTGATCGACCACTTCTTCAGCCCTTCGTTCGAGCCGGTTCCTCGGGTAGGGCCTGCGCGCTCTTTGCTGGACGCCGTCCTGGCTGGCGGCTATCCCGAGGTGGTGGAGCGCTCGCCCGATCGCCGGCCAGCCTGGTTCCGGTCCTACATTCAGGCGGTGGTGGAGCGCGAGGTGCGCGACCTATCGAATCTGAGCGGTCTCACCGAAATTCCCCGACTTCTGGCCCTGCTCGCCGCCCGGTTGGGGAGCCTGCTGAATTACACAGATGTCGCCACGGCGGCGGCCATGCCCCAGACGACGCTCAAACGCTACCTGGCGTTGCTGGAGACGGTGTTCCTCTTCCATCCGATTCCCGCTTGGTCGACGTCGCGCACCAGCATGTTGACCAAGAGCCCCAAGGTGTTTCTGAACGACTCGGGCTTGGCCGCCTATCTGCTGGATGTCGACCCCCATCGACTGCGGCAATTGCCGCACCTGATTGGGCCGCTGCTCGAGAACTACGTGATGACCGAGTTGGCCAAGCAAAGCACCTGGAGCCGCGCACAACCGGCCATCTATCACTTCCGAACCCGAGCCGGGCAGGAAGTTGATTTTGTGCTCGAAAACCAAGCGGGCCAAGTGGTGGGCGTGGAAGTGAAGGCTTCGGGAACCCTGTCGCCCAAGGATTGGCAGGGCATGGGCGAGCTGGTCGAAGCCGCCGGGCCTCGGTTCTTGCGGGGGATCATCCTCTATCGGGGCGATACGGTTCTGCCTGTGGGCCCGAACCGCTTCGCCGTACCACTGCAGTATTTGCTTTCCGCTTACCAGCGGCGGCCGGAGGCAATCAGTTCCCCGGCCGAATCGCCTTCAAGCGGGTAGGCCAGATGGTAGCCCTGGGCGAATTCGCAACCGAAGGACCGCAGGCTTTCGAGTTGCTCGGCGGTTTCCACGCCCTCGGCTACAACGTTTAGCTTTAGATTGTGCGCCAGTTGCAGGATAGTGCGGACGATCTCTGTATTCTGCCCATTGCCGGTCATCGCCATCACAAAGCTCTTGTCGATCTTCAAGCGATCCACGGGGAATTTGCTCAGATAGGAGAACGACGAGTAGCCGGTGCCGAAGTCGTCGAGGTTGAGCTGCACCTTGATCTCGCGCAACTCGCGGAAGACTTCGCTGGCCGTCGGATTCCTGATGAGCACGCTTTCGGTGAGCTCAATGCGCAGGAACTCCGGATTGAGCGTCGTTTCCTTCAGAATCGTGCGGATCTGCTGGGCCAGGTCGAGTTGCAGGAAGTGCTGACCCGAAAGGTTGACACTGACGTGCAGCGGCAGCCGGTGCGGATACATGGTCTGCCAGGTGCGCATTTGTAGGCAGGCGTCGCGCAGCACCCAGCGGTCGATTTCGAGAATCAGCCCGGTCTCTTCGGCGGCCGGCAGGAACTGTGCCGGGGCCAGAACGCCACGAGTTGGGTGGTGCCAGCGGACGAGCGCTTCAAAGCCCGCTAACCGGCCCTGGTTGGCGCCCATGCCGAGCGCGATCAACGGTTGATAGAGAATCCGGAACTCCTGGCGCTCAATGGCCCGCCGGAGATCGGCTTCGAGTTGCAGCTTAGCCATGGCTTCGGCGTGCATGCTCTTGTCGAACGGCACATGGCGCCCGCGGCCACGCGCCTTAGCCTGATAAAGGGCCGTATCGGCGTCGCGCATCATGTCGTCGGGGCGTTCGTAGCCCAGGGTGCTGAAGGTACTGCCGACGCTGAGGCTCGAGTAAAACTCCTGCCCCTGATACGCGAACGGCGCCGCCATCGCCTTCTGCAGCTTTTCGCAGAAAGCCTGCACGGCCCAGGCGCCCGACATCTGGTCGAGCAGGATCGTAAATTCATCGCCGCCATAGCGCGCGAGGGTGTCCTTCTCGCCGACGCAGGATTGCAGGCGGCGGCCCACTTCCATCAGGAACTCGTCGCCAGCCAAGTGGCCGAGGCTATCGTTGATGTACTTGAAGCGGTCGACGTCGAGGAAGAGCACCGCAAAGTGCTTCGGCGTCTTCGAGTGCCGCGCGCGATCGACCAAGACACCCAACCGGTCGACGAACAGGACCCGGTTCGGGAGACCGGTGAGCGCGTCATGGAAGGCTTCGTGGAGCAGTTGATCTTCGACGGCCTTCTGCTCGCTGATGTCGCTTTGCGAGCCCACCAGCCGGATCGCCACGCCCTTGGCGTCACGCACGGCCACCGCGCGCGCCATCATCCAGACATACTGGCCCTCCTGGCGCCGGATGCGGTACTCGCCTTCGAGCACCGGCATTTGGCCCTTCAGGTGCCGGGCCACCTGCGCCTTCAGGTTCTGGATGTCGTCCGGATGCACCAGCATGAACCACTCGTCCGGTAAACCGACAATGTCGTTCTCGCCGTAGCCCAACATCGACTTCCAACGCGGCGAATAGTAAATCTCTTCCTTGCGCAGGTCCCAATCGAAGATGCCGTCGTTGGTGCTCTGGGCGGCCAGAGCGTAGCGTTCCTCGCTTGAGCGTAGCGCCTCGGCGGCGCGGTTGCGTTCGGTGACGTCGCGCTGAATAGCGACGTAGCCGGTGAGTTCGCCCTGGGCGTCGTGGATCGCCGCGATGGAGGCTTCGAGAATCAGCACCGTGCCCTTGGGCTGCCGGTATTGAATTTCGCCCTTCCAGTGGCCCTTCTGGATCATCTGCTGGCGGATTTGTTCGCGCGGCGGATTCTGTTGCCAACCAGGCAAAAGCTCTTCGGTGCGCTGAGCGGTAACGACCGTGGCGGCGTCGAGGCCAAAGATGCGCCGGGCCGATGGGTTCATCGAGACCACGCGGAACTCGAGGTCGAAGGTGGTCACCGCGTCCGTGACGGCGTCGATCACCTGCGCATGCAGGTTCGAGGATGCGGTGGTGGCCCGCCCGGTGACTTCGCGGGCGTTGAGCACGAAGGTGGGAGTGCCGGATTCGTTGGGTTCTTTCAGTTGCGAAGCCATCGCTTCGAGCGTCCGCCAAGTGCCGTCCTTGTGCCGGAAGTCGAAGGTCGCGGGGCCGACCTGGTCGGCCAGCGGACCGGTCAAGCTGGTAAGCGCCCGTTCGCGGTCGGCGGGCCGCAGATAGTCGATTCCCTTGCGGCCCAGAAGTTCGGTGGTGGCGAAGCCAAGCGCCCGCTCGACGGCCGGGTTCAGATACTGAATCGTGCTCTCGGCGTCGACCACGGCAACGATGTCCTGCGTCCGGTCAATCAAGGTGTGGAAGTGCTCGGCGCGGCGCCGCAGTTCGGTTTCGGCCCGCTTGCGATCGGTGATGTCGGCGAAGTAGGCGATCCAGGAGAAGAGTTCGCCTTGCGGATCGCGCAAGGGTGCCGCCCAAACACTGACATCGACGTGGGAGCCGTCTTTGCGCTGCCGGCTTAATTCGGCTTCGAGAATATTCTTGGCGTCTTCGGTGGATCGTACGGCGGCCGGCGGCGGCAGGAAGCCGCCGGGTAACAAAGGCACCGGCCGCCCGATCAACTCTTCTTCCTTCCAACCGAACATCCGCTCGGCGGCCTGATTCCAGAACGTCACGGAACCGTAGAGGTCGCAGCCCATCACCGCGAGCGGCGAAGCTTCGATCAACATTTCGAGCGCGTCCACGGCGGCGGCTTTCGGGGCGTCGGTTCCGACGGGCTTTTCTTGGGTTGGCCGGGCCGGTGCGGGCCGCTGACCGGATGGGGGCACCGCATTTCCCACGGCGGCCCGCGCCCGCAAGGCCCGCAGCCGCGCCACGGTTTCCTCCACCGAATCCACCGAACTCGCCTCCGTTGGCCGTTCGGGCGCGACCGGTCTCTCGGGCGGCACTTCCCGGGCCGGACTCGTTATTGCCATTGGCACTGGCTCTACGGCCGGCAAGGGCGCATTCTCCGCGACCCGTTCCACCGCGGTTTGCAACATAAAGATCCAATAGCTCGGTTTGCCGAACTCGTCCATCACCGGCCGCATAGACACCTGGGCCTCAAACGGCGATCCATCCTTGCGGTAGTATGTCAGCGCGCCTTGATAAGCCACGCGCCGCACCTGCGCCTGCCGGATATCGTCAAGCGCCCGCTTGTCGGTAGCCACGCCCTGCAACAGCCGCGGCGTTTTACCGATAATCTCGTGGGCCGCAAAACCGGTCACCCGAACAAAGGCGTCGTTCACATAAGCGATAGGCGTCCCGGCGTCGAGCGCGGAAGAAGGTTCGGCGACGAAAACCGGCTCGGTGACCCCGGCGATGGCCGCCACCCAGGGCGAGCTCTCCGCCAAACCCATCTTGCGATAGATCCGTGCCCCGGCCGCATCGTTGACCAGGTTCAACCCGGCCAGACTAGAAGTGTCGCTCAGTTGCGGGGCCGGCGCTGGCAAAACCGGGGCCGGGCTTACCAAGCTTGGCGGACCCGCCGTGGGTTTGATCGTCCCGGCGAGCGCCGTATCCCAGCGCGTCGCCCAGTCGTTCTGCATCGCCGCTTCCCGGTCCATTTGACGGAAGAGCAAGGTCTGGTAACCGACCAGCAACACGATCAGGCCGGAAACTAACAAGCCGCCCCAAAAAACCATCCGGGGCAGAATGGACTTCGAGGCTTGCACCATGTCCAAGGTCGGCCGCAAGCGCACTTTCCACTTCGCGCTTAGCACGCTGATCTCTTCGTCAAACGTTGGAATCGACGGATCGGTGTTGCGCGGCCCGCGCTGGTAAATGGGGGAGTAGCCGTCCACCAGCATCAGCCCGTATTCTTTGGGGATCGCCTCCGCAAACAAAGAGTCCAGGGTCAGTTGCAGGTGCACCACCGCCACGACTAGCTCAGTCGATTGGCCCAAACGCCGCACCGGCAGGTAGAGGACGAACACCTTCCCGCGGTCCACCACCTGGATGGGCTCGGAGACCTTCCATTCGTTCTCCGTGACCGCGTCGGTCAGCAGGAAACCGCGGTTGGCGCGGATCATTTCGTGCGCCTTCTCGATGGACGAAACGAAGCGGGGCGGAGTTGAATACTTGAGCTTGAACGTGGAGTCGGCGTAACCTAGCGCCACCACACCTACATGACCGGTGACAAACCGGTCGGCGGAGCGAACGAAGTCCTCCTCGGTAACGGACGAGAGCCGTGAATAATCCCGGGCCAAAGTTTGTAGAGCCTCGACCTCGTCGGCCAATTTTTTGCGCACCGTTTCGCTCAAGCGCGCAAAGTCGGCGCCGACCCGGTCGTGCAGTGATTCCGCCTCCCGCGCCCGTAGCAAGGACTCGACATAGAACGAGAGGCCTGCCCCGATCACCGCGACGATCAGGAGAATGAGCCGAACTCCAACGGGACGTAAATGCGCCATATACTACTTGCCGGGCCCTACCTTGGCGACCGTTGAGCTGAAAACCTTACGGTCACAGTACTTCTGTCGTAAGAATTTGTTTATCCCTTTAGGTCAAAGCCGGAATTCGCGCCCTTTGGCCCTCTCTTTCGGCGTCGAATCCCCACCTCCTGGGGTTTCCCCACCCCTCGTTTGTGACAAAGTTCGACATCTTCCACCGCATCTCGTTGATAAATTGATTTGCACCCGCGAAGAAATCTGGTACTCTCAGGGCAATGCCGTTCAATTTGAACTCCAACTTCTCCGTCGTCACCGGTCACCTCGATCCGGGCGCGGGGTGCCGCATTGGCTCTATGAGCCACTAACCGCCTGCATGTACCCACCCAGAAATTTCCCTCCTCGCCGCGTCCAGAAGATCAGAGAAAACGTCAATGAGGCTATTCGCGCGCCTCAAGTCCGGGCGGTATTCCCCGACGGCAGCGTGGACGTTATGCCCACCCAGGCCGCCGTGCGTCGTGCCCAGGAGATGGGCCTCGATCTGATCGTCATCGCGCCCACCGCTGACCCGCCCGTGGCCAAAGCCATGGACTATGGCCAATGGCAGTACGAGAAGAAGAAGAAGGATCACGAAGCCAAGAAGAAGCAGCACGTGATTCTGGTGAAGGAAATCAAGTTCCGTCCCAACACCGACGACCACGACTACGACTTCAAAAAGAAGAACGCCACGCGCTTCTTGAAAGAAGGCAATCGCGTGAAAGCGGTCGTCCAGTTCCGCGGACGCGAAATCGCCCACGTGGATCTGGGCCAGAAGTTACTCCAGCGCTTTTCGGCGGACCTGAAAGAAGTGGGTTTGGCCGAAGGCAACCCAAAGCTCGAAGGCCGCAATGCGCACGTCATCATCTCGCCGCTGAAGAAGGATGCCCCGGCCAAGGTGAAAGAACCTTCGAAGCCGACCAATCCGAACCCCAGTTCGGGTAATCCGGGTTCTGGTAATCCGGGTTCGGGTAATCCGGGTTCGGGTAATCCGGGTTCTGGCAATCCGGGTTCTGGCAACCCGGGTGGGCCGCAAACGCCCCCGCCGGCCACCCAATAATTTAGGCGCTGAGCGTCACCTCGGCATCGCGGGCCGGGATTCCCCGCCGCTTTTTGTGCTCGTGTTTGTACTTGTACATGCGCTTGTCGGCCTCGGCTAAGAGCGCCTCGGCGTCGTCGCCATCGGGTCCGAAATAGGACGCCCCCCAACTGATGGACAGCAGGTCGGTGCCGGTGACTTCGCGGCCTGCCGCCTCGGCCACTTCGGTGAGCCGCTGGGCGAACAGCGTGGCCGCCTCGGCCGAAATACCAGGGAAGAGCAGCACGAACTCGTCGCCGCCCATGCGCGCCACATAGTCGTACTCACGGCAGACCTGCCGGAAGCCATCGGCCACCAGTTTCAGTACCCGGTTGCCTTCGAGGTGGCCCCAGCGATCGTTCACTGCTTTAAAGCCATCGAGGTCGCACACCAGCACGGCGAGGGCCGAGTTCTGCCGCTTGCTGCGCGCCAGCTCGGCATCCAGTTGCAGGAACATGCTCTTGGCATTGGGCAGCCCGGTCAGGCCGTCCAGCGTCGCGCTCGACTCCATCTTCTGGTACCGCAGCGCATTCTCAATGGCATGGGCCATCTTGTGCGCGATGCTCAGCAAGATGCGCAAATGGTCATTCGTGAACGAGTCCGCTTCCGCCTTGTAGAGCGAAAGCACTCCCACCATGCCGCTGGTTCCTTCGAGCGGCACCGATAGAGCCGATTGCAGCGTGCTGAACTTGGTTG